>CAZDSE010000031.1:0-5670 GCA_964507905.1 uncultured bacterium
GGAATCGTGGCCGACATGAACTGGTATTCTCTGGTCAACGCCGAAGTGGGAGCCGGTTCTGGTATTTATTTTGATTCCTATGTGATGCAAGGTCGTTATCTTGTTTTGGACAATGCGTTAACTCCATATCTCGGCGTCGGACTCGCCTATTGGGACAGCACAAGTAATGGTCCCAAAATGGCTCAAAATTCAGAACCAGCTGTTAAACTGGGACTCGTCAAAGAAGATGGAACCGATCTCAGAGGGGGATTGGTCCTTCTCCCACTGTCACTTGGCATTCATTATATGGCAGACAACGGACTTACCCTATTTGCAGATTTTGAATTTATCATTTCGTCTACCAATCTAAATGGCCTACCCTATGGAGCTTTGGGACTTCAGTGGTTTTTCTAAAATTTGTTTTCATTTCTCTCACCCTTCTGGGCACTTTTCTTCCGGCAAGCTCTCTTTTTGCCCAAGACATGTGGCAATTGGATCTATCGACTGACAAAAACACAGCCCGATTAAACTTACGGCTTGCCTATCTGAAACTTGCGCACGTCCTTCCCAGACTTCCATCCAGCGATTTTGTAAGTTTTGAAGAATTTATGAGAATTTTATCGCATCAGGAAAAAAAAGTTAGAGAACAAGGCAGCACATTCGAACCCACCTTGGGAGAGCTTAAGCAAATCCCTGAATTTAAAATTGAAGTTGAAGAAAAACCAACCCGAAGTTTTGCATTTTTAACGCCAGGTGAAGTCCTAAAAGAACTGATACAGGAACTCTCACAATGGAAAGACGAACTGACTTCCAGAGATCTACCACTCCTCGAAGTTCGAGAGCGAATGGCATTGGCCTATTGTAAAGCGCTCTCAGAAAAAACCGTTCAAGAATTTTTAAGGCGCCCTGAAAATTCCGCACTTCATGAACAATTGCTAAAACCGATTGCCACACTTCTCAAAGTGGATCGGGATTGGGCATTGCGCGCAAAAGTATTGGATCCCGTTCTCAATTTACATCCGGATGCAATTTACGGATTATTCGAAGGAACCATTTTTGAATCGGATCCTTTGACCATGGATGTTTCAGATGCCAATCACGATATTCAGGCAAAATTATTGAAGCATTTTTATAGAAAATTTAAAAATAATACAACTCATCCTCGCTATAATGAGTTCGTCAACCAAATTAAAACGATATTACGCCAATTGAGCGAAGAAGATGCCAGACGTGAAATACGTCAATTGGCTCAAGAGTTTATTATTGAGATAAATCCAAACGAATCGACCCCCTTGGATACCGATGGTGTTCTTGCCGCCGCCCCTGCAAAACCGACCACAAAGCGGATCAAAAAATCGACACGGATGATCGAAAAACCCCGTGACCTATTGGCCAAGGTCCAGCATTTGCAACGAGAAGTATTGGAGTCAAAACTCGAAGTCTCTCTTGAACAAGAAATCAATATGGTACTGGATCCAGGCAGTACCTCTCGGGGGGTAATCCTCCCTCTCGCAGAAGAAATTATTTTTAGTCCAAAAGCGGATTTATATATTCAACTCTTGGCCGTCGATATCCTCTTTTTCTATCCAGAGGACATGCTTCCCGTTTTGGAAAGAATTTTAACAAGTGATACCATTTCAGAAGATCTAAAACTCAAGGTTTTGTTAACATTAAGTCAGGAACTTCCAAACGAACTCCTGGCTCCAGTCACACAAGTTATTGGAACTCAATATTCAGATACGATTCGTCGGATAGCAGTAAAAACGTTGGGGAGCATTAAAGATTCTGCCCTTGTTCCTAAAATTCGAGTGACACTGCTGGAAGTCGCTGTGACTGATTCATCTCCCACGGTCAGAGCCGAAGCCATTGAGGCACTGAGCGGTTTGGTGGGTGCAGACAGTCTGGAAGAGATTGGATTGATTGTCGCCAAAGACGACTCAGAAATTGTCCGATGGAAGGGAGTAGAAATTTTCGAAAAATTTTCAAAACATGAAATTGCACTTGAACTCATGAGACGTATTGCAAAGACCGATCAATTGACTCAGATCCGCGTTCGCAGTGCAGAAGCATTGGGGCAAAGCGCTCTCTCTCCCGACCTTATTTCGGATCAAGTCGACGCACGGTTTGGCGTTGTGTCGACAGAAGAAATGTTAAATTATGATCTGGCGAGGCAACTCTCAGATCGATTCATGACAGAAATGGCCGATCACCCCTGGAAGGCCGATATCATTGTTGGCTCACTCCAAACCTCTTATACGGATATATTTAAAACATCTCCTGAAACAGCCCGAGGCTGGATGGCCAAAAATAGCGATGTCCTACGTCAACTCGCCCGTTCCGACCGCTCTCCCATTAACCTCCGTCTCATTATGCGACGCGCCCTGAGAGAAGTATCGAGAAGATACTGATTCTCTCTCTTAAACCAAATTGCAGAGAAATTTAGAAGCAGGAATTATTCGAACTTTTTCCATCATGCAGTCATTTTTTCCATTCAGCACAACCTGATACAAATGAGGAATACTTAATTTTTCCCCAAAATATAAAAGAGGTGGGTATAAATTTTCATCTCCGACTTTGGCTTCAACAGCAAACCACGGTTTTTCATTGATTGTTACTAAAAAATCAACTTCTCGCTTTTCAGTATCCCGAATATAATAGAGATGACACTTATATCCTTGTGTATCCTTCAAAAAATGACAGAATTTTAAAAGATGGGAAGCGATCAAATTTTCAAACTTTGCGCCATTATCTTCAATGATTGAATAATCCCATAAATAAACTTTGGATTCTTTTTTTAACGATCGAATGTTTTTCCCCGTATAAGGGTAGACTCGAAAAATATAATAAAACTGTTCTAATATATTCACCCAGTGAGATACGGCACGATGACTGACTTCTAAATCTTCTCTAAGAGAATTAATGGACAACTGACGTGATGCTTTCGAAATCAAAAGCTCCGTAAGTAACTCTAAAGACGATAAATCCTTAAGATTCTCGATATCTCTGATATCCTCACGAATCAAGCGATCCACGCGTTCACTATGCCAACGTCTTAAATCGATCTCATCCTGATTTAAAAAAGGTTCTGGAAATCCTCCAAATTTCAATAAAAGTTCTACTGTTTCATCAGATGACGTGTGGTTCATACTTAAAGCACTGAATGGGTCCCCTTTAAAGATATGTCCATTTAATTCGGATATCGAAAAAGGATGGAGTCTATAATAATGATATCTCCCCTGTAGGGAATCCCCCCCCCTTCGATAAATATCCATTCGTGCGCTACCTGTAATGAGAAAACGAAATTGGTCACGATACTTATCAAATTCTCCTTTGATCCAGCGTTTCCAAAAACGGTACTTATGAAGCTCATCTATGACCGCCAACGCTGTTTCAGCAGGCCACTTCATATTCTTTTGAAGAGTCATGCGATCTGCTTTGTTATCCCAGTTAAAATAAAGCCCATGGGAAGTCCTATGTAAAATATCCTTGGCCATGGTTGTCTTCCCAACTTGTCTAGGCCCTGCCAAAAAAACCATCTTTTTCTGAAGATCTTTTTCAATAAAGGGATCTAGATAGCGTATCTTTGAGACATTCTGGGAGACATTTTTGGACATATTGGACATCTATGACAATTTTGCCATAAAGCAAAAAAATAAGCAATAATTTTTGCTTATAGGCAAAATAATACGTGCTCAGTAGACCGTCTCAAGCTTGACATGCTTTACAGCTTAATTTCCAAAACAGGACAGACAGCACAGCAGCTACCGTCAGCGCAATAACACTCACCATCATCGGAATCTCATGGTTATTCACCACAACCTGCCACTGAAAAATAAGTCTCACCCCATGCCCCACCACCAATGTTCCAAAAAAACCCGAAAACCAAAGCAAACATGTTGATTTCATAATTTTTATCCTCCTTCTAAGATCATTGTTCAAAAGTGTATTTGAAGTAAACAAAAATTTGGTGTCGATTAAACCGATGCCTGAAAGCCAAGACATCGGAAGCACTTCAGGAAATTCCGCGAAGCATCGTTTTAATATAAATCGCTCAGTTATTTTGATTGAGTGCCGCAAAAACGATGCAGCACTTTGTGGCGATTGTGATGTGGTCCCCAATTAAAACGAACATTATACCCACATCCTGATCCTACTCGGTGATAACGAAAACTCAGCAGGCAAGCTACCGACAGTATCGCCATCGACTTCGAGGAGGACTGTGGATTGAGATGTGGCCGAAAGTGAATGGCATTGAATGCGTTCGACGCCGGGGACTTCGAGTGCTCTTCCTTGATATACCTTTTGCATGTGAATGAGGCCTTTTAGTTTTGGGATCTCTTGAACAATCGTTAGATCCAAAAGTCCATCGGTGGGATTGGCTTTGGGGCCCCACATCATGCCAGATCCGCTGTATTTTCCATTGCATACAAAACAATTATTGATGATAAATCGCTTTTTTGTTTTGCCATCCATAACGAGTTCCACTTCTGGGCTGTCATAAGTTAAAAAAGTATGAAGTGTAATGCCCAAATATGTGAGAGTGGCCCCCAAAGGCTTAGAAGAGTGATTCACGCGATCTACAATTTTTCCCGCACATCCAAAACTCGCTATATTTAGGAAATATTGCGTGTGAGGCTTTTGATCTTTGCCAATATATGTTACTCGTCCCACATCACAGGGAGTTGTTTTATTTGTTTTAAGATGCTTGATCTGATCTATGGCGGCATCCACACCAAAGATCCCAAAAGATTTTAAAAAATCAGATCCCGTGCCCAATGGGATCGTTCCCAAAATCGCATTGGAATTAATCAGATTTTCGTTTTCGAAAAAACCGTTCGCAGCTTCTGTCAGTGACCCATCCCCACCGACAATGATCACTCGTTCATATCCAGATTTAAGAGCTTCGGATGTCAATGGCTTGGTTTCGCCTGCCACTTTCGTAAACTCTTCATCATATGGCTTCAGAAATTCACACTGTTTTCGAATCGTTGGCCAAAGAGATTTTGCTCTGCCATTACCCGCACATGGATTAATTATAATTTTGGTCTTCATAACCACTTATCGGGATTGAATATGTTATTGGGATCCAACGACTGTTTGATTTGTGAAAGAACATTCCATCCACTCCCCAATTCTTTTTTGATCCAGTCTTTTCGCACTTCCCCAATGCCGTGATGATGACTGATGGTTCCATGAGATTTAAGACATGCTTGCATGGCATTCGTCCATATCGCATCATATTTTTGAAGAGCGGCATCGTCTCCCACATTCCCAATAAAAGTAAAATATATGGAAGCTCCGGTCAGATACACATGAGAAAAATGGGCCAGCACCATAACTTCCTCACCCATTGCCTTTTTTACAGATCGATATAAATTTTCCAAATGATCCCAGGTTGTGGCCACTTCAATTGTATCCAAAATCATGCCTTCTGAAGATAAAACTTGTGTCAGCCTTTTATCATTCAAATCAAATCGATGGTCCCACCAGTATAGTGCTGGTTTTTCACCCAGATTCTGGCCTTCTTTATTGAAATTTTTTTGAGTAATACCTATCTGTGCGTTAATAATTTCTTTTTCACCTTGAAAAACCAGCACAACTAGATTTCCAGAAATATCGATCCCCATTTCGGATGAAGCTACTTGCGTATCCAATTCATCATATAGTCGAACCACAGCAGGTTTGACACCC
>CAZDSE010000031.1:5680-11455 GCA_964507905.1 uncultured bacterium
ATCTGAACCAGAAGTCGAATTGCTTCCAAAGCTGAGTGAATATCTTTAAATGTATACGACAGATAAGAACTGACAGAAGGCAATCGATGAACTTGACAGCTGGCTTCAGCAATAATTCCCAAACTTCCTTCAGATCCCAAATATAATTCCAATAGAGAAGGACCGGCAGCTCGTCTCGGGATGGGCTTTATATCCAAAAGTTCCCCATTGGGAAGTACCACGGTCAGACCCAATACCATATCTTCAATGGATCCATATGCCGTTGAAAATTGACCGGCGGCTCGAGTTGAAATCCATCCCCCCAACGTCGAAATATGAAAAGAAGCTGGAAAGTGATTCAACGTAAACCCTTTTTCATTTAAAGACTTTTCCAAATCTGGCCCCAGAATTCCACACTGAGCTCGGACCACTTGGCTTATGTCATTGATCTCGATGATTCGGTTGAGATGTCTTAAGTCAACAGTCACTGCGGAATCTTTCACGTTTACCGCCCCACACACCCCACTCCCACCTCCAAATGGAATCAAGGAAACATGATTTTGATTGGCCCATCGAACAAGTGCTTGAACATTTTCGATGGATTTGGGTTGAACGACAGCTCTCGGAAGTTTTGGTTTTTGTCCCAGTCGCTTTAAAATCAGTGACCTCGGCCAAAGATCGGTCGCATGAGTTGACAAAACAGGCTCTTCAAAGGAAACCATTCCCGAAAATAATTTTTCCAATTCATGAATAAACATGTTTTTTTATAAAATCTCCGATTTGAACCAGGGGCACTCCAGTGGGACACACTTTTTCACAGGCCTTACAAGACGGACACGTCTCTATAAAATCCAAATTCAAGGAAATTTCTGGCAACGATCGCAGTGTAGAAAAAGACAAGGACGCCGGGGTTTGATGGGTTTGGAAAAATTGGGGATGCGTCATTTCACATTGGGTAACACACAGGCCGCAATAAATACAATTAGAATGGGCCTCAACTTTTTTTCGATCGTCATGAGATAAAGTCAAAAGCGCATCTTCTCTGATCTGAGCCAAAAAAGTCTTAAGCCCTCTTCTTCGAAACCAACGCTTCCAAAGCAAATGAATCACCAGAGCCAATGCCAGATTCAGTTTTGCACACAGCCACTTCATACGATTTCCCCTGCCTTATATCCAGACATCATTTGAACTCCAAATCGGGTTCCATCCGTCGGATCGAAGCCACTTAAAATGGTTCCACAGGCTTTAACATTGTCATAACAAAGCTCATTCATTGGATCTACGGGCTCCAGATCTGCATTTGTTTTAACCCCCACTTGAAACAACGGATGAGATTCGGAAAATTTCTTTCTGAGAAACTGATGAGTCGCCTGCGATGCAAGCGACTGCTTTTCATAAAAAAGAGGTAAATCGAAAACACTTTCTTTGAAATTCTGATTTCTTGTTATACCTCCTGAAACATATTTACCAGTCGCCAAAATAAAATAAGATGCTGAGAGTTTCTCGTGATTGGATAAAATCAAAGATTTAATCTTTCTGGCTTCTTTTTCAAATGACTCCACTTTCTCATCCATAAGATGAATTCCTGCCTTTTTAAGTGTTCCATCCAATGCTTTTTGGAATCGAATACCAGGAACAGAATTCAATCCACCCAACATTTCAAACGTGGGAACTCCAATTTGATATTCAAATTCTCTTTTGACATCCGAAAAAAAATCCAATCCCAAAATGGGAGGCATGAGTATGGTCGAATAAGATGATACATGTACTTTCGATTTTATATGCTGAGCAAATTTCTTGATCTCATCTGGTTTTTCCAAGCGTTTGGCAATCGTCTGGGGAAGATAGTTTGTGTCTGTCGTATGCAACGAAATATTTTGTGCAGTTATGAGAAGTGCTTCGGTGGGCACTTCCAAACATGATTTAAATCCCAGTGCCAGTATTTTTTTTCTTCCCGCCGTCTTAAAATCAAAAAACTGAGTCTCCAATGCAAATGCGGCTTTTTTGAGTTCGCCCGACTGACATAAAAAATGCTGATTGTCCGAAAAAGATCCCTGAATTCGATGTGGGAACCATTTTTTAAAAAGTTCTAATGCTTTTGGAAAATCTTCCAAAAGAAGGGTTTGATATGGATGGGTTGGCTTACTGGATTTGATTTGAGCTGCGGCTTCGATAATGGAATCATTGGCCTCATGAGACGCGATTTCAAAAGCGCCAGACCCCAGTGCCGTCATTCCCCATCCTTTTCGAACCACACATACTCTTTTTCCCAGAGATGCCGCACGCAACGCAGCCATCACTCCCGAAAGACCGCTCCCGATGACAATGACATCAAAATCCATAACGTCTTCCCATCACTTCCCTTTTTAATTCTTCCTGTGCAATGGACACACCCTCCAAATAAGGAGCTATGGACTTCCATCGCTTTTGTAGAAAACTTTCTGACTCAACCAGCGGATCGTTCCCTTTCATTTCTTTTAAGATATTTGCTGCTGGAAAAACACACTCCATCCCTTGGCATCCACCCCATCCGAGTCTCGTTCGTCGTCCAATATCATCCAACGAATTTGCCCATTCTTTTTCGATGACATATCGCACTTCGGCTTCCATCACAGGCTCAGATGCACATACGGTTCTCTTCCATGAAGGATTCTCTTTGATCATGGCCAAGATTTCTTCAATCTTCGATCCATGGCGGTAATGCATTCGGCTTAACGCATACGCAGAGATTTGATGTTTTTGGGCCAGATCCATCAGTTCTTTTGCAGCGAAAATTTTTTGAGAACCCGGAAGTTGCTTTTCATGAGTTGAACATTTCTGAATGACTCCCAATTTCTTGCAAACCAAATCAGTTAATTCTTCACTCATGAGTCGGTAACTGGCGAGCTTCCCCCCCGCCATGGTAATAAACCCTGGCACTCCATCTTTTTCGTGATCAAAGATTTTATGTTCTCGGGAAAGTTCATCTTCAACCTTTCCCCACTCATACAGCGTCGGTCGAATTCCTGCATAAGTCGAAATAACCCGATGGTCGCGAATTCGAGGGAACACGTGCTCAATCGCTTCCATGAGATAACTGACTTCATCTTGAGTCACATCCAATTGATCTGGATCTCCATAAAAATCATCATCTGTCGTTCCAATAATAGATGTATTTTGATATGGCATTAAAAACACAGATCGTTTGTCGATGGTCTCAGTAATAAATCCGATATTTGAAATTCGCCGATCAAAAACGAGATGAATCCCTTTGCCCGGACGACGTTTTAAAGAAATACCGGCTTTTTGGCAAAGTTTGGGAATCCACGGACCACTCAGGTTTAAAACAATTTTCCCATAAATATTTTGTCGTTTGTGATCATTGGCCTTCACTTGAACCCCTATCACTTTTCGTTTCCCGGGTTCATATATAAAATCCAAAACCTCACTGTGGAGCATCACCTTTGCTCCATGCCAAACCGCATCTTTCATGTTTAAAACACACAATCGATATGGATCCACTCCCCATTCATCGAATGTAATGGCACCACGACCGTCGAAAGACAAACCAGGTTCTACTTCCGACACTTCATTTTGAGTCAGTCGGGTGTGGGGTTTTCCGCGTTTTAATTTTGCGTAGCGATCATAGACCTCAAAGAATGTTTCTAAAAGTTCGATATTCGGCCCACAGCCTTTCTTGAGCAAATATAGAAATGGAATTCGAAACATTAAAAATGGAGCAATGTTCTGAATATATCCACTGTCCAATGAAGATAAATAGGTTGTCTGCGTATCATATAATAGATAGCGGAGTCCGCCATGAATCATGCCTGAAGATGCACCGGATGTTCCGCCACACAAATCTTTCTTTTCGATTAAAAGTGTTTTTAACCCGCGAAGGGCACAATCTCTGGCAACCCCAGTTCCATTGATACCGCCCCCGATCACAATGACATCAACATTCTCATGAGGGATGGACATTCGTTAGTCTTTCGTTATTTTAAGATGAAGTTCTTTGAGTTGTGTGGCGTCTATCGGACCTGGCGCATCGCTCATCAAACACTGGGCATTTTGTGTCTTCGGAAATGCAATGACATCTCGGATCGATTCACTCCCACACAAAAGCCCGATGAGCCGATCAAATCCAAGCGCTATGCCACCATGAGGAGGCGCACCAAATTGTAAGGCCTCCAACAAAAATCCAAATTTTTGTTTGGCCTCTTCGTCTCCGATATTTAAAGCCTGAAATACTTTTTTCTGAGTTTCTGCATCATGAATCCGAATGCTTCCACCCCCCAGTTCTGATCCATTCAATACCAAATCATAGGCATCGGAATATACTTTTTCTGGATGTTTTGACAAATTCTCCATGTCTTCTTTTCTCGGAGAAGTAAACGGATGATGTTTCGACACATATCGATTCTCTTCTTTGTCAAATTCGAATAAGGGGAAATTATATACCCAACAAAATGCATTTTTATCTTTATCAATGAGATTTAATTTCTTGCCCAAATGTACTCTCAAATTTCCGAGAGATGCATTTACGATATCCGAATTCACATCTGCAACAAATACAATCGCATCTCCATTTTTGACAGCAACAAACTCATTTATTTTTTGAACGTGCGATTCTTTAAAAAATTTTACAATGGGAGATGACTGCCACTGACCATTCTCCACTTTGACCCACGCCAATCCCTTGGACCCATGAATGGCGGCCACTTTCTCGAATTCATCAAAATCTTTTCTTGAAAATTTTGATCCGTCTGGAATTACAAGTGCTTTTACAAGACCCCCCTCTTTGGCCGTCTGAGAAAAAACTTTAAAGTCACAGTCTTTCACCAAATCTGAAATATTTTTAAGTTCCAATCCAAAACGGAGATCGGGTTTGTCGACTCCATATTTTTCCATCGCTTCGTCATAGGTCATCCGAATCAGTGGAACTTGTATTATTTCATTTTTCACTTTCTTATAAATTTCAGCCATCATGCCTTCTATTAAACTCATCACATCTTCTGAATCAATGAAGGACATTTCAATATCGACTTGTGTAAACTCTGGCTGACGATCGGCTCTTAAATCTTCATCTCGAAAACACCGAACAATTTGAAAATATTTTTCAAACCCAGCAATCATAAAAATTTGCTTAAAAAGTTGCGGCGATTGGGGCAGTGCAAAAAATTGCCCTGGATGAACTCGACTCGGCACCACATAATCTCTGGCTCCCTCTGGAGTGCTCTTAATCAAAAATGGCGTCTCCAATTCTAAGAATCCATTCCGACTCAAATACTGACGAATGAGTTGAGCGACTTCGTGCCTCAAAATAAAGTTTTTTTGAAATTTATGCCGCCTCAAATCCAAGTAGCGATATTTGAGTCGGATATTTTCTCCAGCATCGGTATCGTCCTCGATCATAAAGGGCAAAACTTTACTCGAATTCAATAAATCAAAGTCCATTGCCAAAACTTCAATTTCCCCAGTCTTCATTTTGGGATTGGTCATGCCGGCGGGACGTGACTCCACTTTGCCTTTGACCATGATCACATATTCTGAACGCAATGCGTCTGCTTTTTTATGGAGATCTTTATTAACCTCTGGCTTAAAAACGACTTGGGTCACTCCCTCACGATCCCTTAAGTCAATAAAGATGACTCCACCATGATCCCGTCTTCTTTGGACCCATCCGGCCAAGACCACGTCCTTTTCAATGAAAGACTTGGTTAACTCACCGCAATTGTGTGTTCGCTTCAATCTCATCCTGATCCTTTGAACGGATCCAGAATGTCCTTTGAGACACGCTTCGCTATCGTCTCGCCA
>CAZDSE010000032.1:0-11421 GCA_964507905.1 uncultured bacterium
CAACGGATGCAGTCTCGACACAAAAAATGCCAATGAAATCAATGGGCATTTCAATTCAGATTTGGCATGGAATTTGCTCTCTACTCTATCTGTGCAGTGCGAGTCACATAACATTCTTCAGACACGCGTCCAACTCCCTGCGAGAGTTGGCGCTCATGCTCGGGCTCGCTCTTTTGCCCTTCGGGCAAAAGCCGTGCCCGCTCGCCCTGCGCAATGGTCTTCAGAATGTTATGTGACTCGCACCACACAAAATAAAGGAGGTCTCAATGAAACATAAATCAGGTCAAGGAATGGTCGAATACATCATCCTCGTAGCGATTGTCGCCATTGCATCGCTGGGAATTGTAAAAGTTTTGGGACAGACGGTCACAACCAAACTTGCGAAAATTACACTCAGCTTACAAGGAAAATCCGATCGAGCCCACTCGATCGAAGATCCGCAAGTGGAAAGACGGCATCATGAAAAACGAGACATGGATGATTTTTATGAGTCGGCCGAAGACTAGGCATCATTCTCATCTTTCGGGGCAGGCTTTATTGGAATTTATATTTGTCCTGCCTCCGCTTCTTCTGATGTGCTTTGCGCTGATTCAATATAGCTTTAAGCTTTTTGGGCAGCGTATTGTCGATTGGGCATGTTTTTCAGGAGCCAGGGAACTTTTGGTTTCAAATGAAAAACCACGCATTCAAAATCAAATGCTCAGTGATCTTCGTCTCATCCCATTTGAAAAAGGCATGCCCACCATCCATTTATCGGAATCCCAAACGGAAGTGACCGTAGAACTTCTCGTTCCCACAGAAATCATAGGAACCCCACATGAGCTGCATCAAAAAATCACCCTTCTTCGATAAAAAAGGCCAATGCTTAATCTTAAGCCTTGTCTTTTTAAGCTTGGCCGTCAGCCTATGGTCAGGAACCCTTTATTTTTCACGGTGGGTGGAGCGAAAAATTCATCTTCAAAATGCGGTTGATGCCACACTCCTTTCTGGTGCCAGTGTTTTGTGTGATGGATTAAACAAGATTGCCAATTTAAATCAAAAACTTATTTTTTTGCACCATGCGCTCGTCTTAGCACAAGCCGGGACCGTTCTTACGAGCGGTGGACTAAAACTCACAGAAGATCTCGTTCGGCAGATGATTCTTGCAACTGCTGCTGCGCAAGATGTCATTCGGCTTCGATCGCCATTTCTCTATACACAAAAAATCGCATCCTATGCCGCTAAAAATAATCTGATCCATTATACGCCCCATCCACTATCTCTATTCTATCCCATTGAACGAACACCTCCCCGGAATGGCCTTCCTTATATGTATGTTCTTAAGGAAGACGATCCTGCATGGAGAGAACTCAAATTACATGGCTTTCTCTATCGAGGGCGCTATCGGGCACAAGTCCGCATTGATCTGGAAGGAGAAGATTTGTCTCATGCCCACTGGAAAGGAGTGTTTCGTGAATAAGGGAAATAGCCTGATCGAATTTTGCATTGTCTTTACGGTCATGATGATGCTGCTTTTTGGGATTGAGCTTATTTATCGTGGCTGGAGTCAAAAGATTTCTGCGTTATGCATCAGTCGATATATATCGAGCTATTCACTGAGAAATGGGCAAGCTCCCATGATGCAAGATATTTCTCAAAAATTTTATGTCGAGCCCGACGCTCAGCTATCTATACCCGACAATCAATCGATAACGATATCCTTCTATTTATTTGGGCTGCAAAAAAAGTTAACCATTCAACAAACGCTTTGGATTTGGAGACCCCGTGCTGGACTTTTTTAAAAAACTAAGACATCGCATTCATTCGCACAATATCCGCGAACTAAAGTGCATGCTCTGGTCATTAATCGGTGCACTGGTATGTTTTTTATTTTTAGAGCTCCATATTCGTCATGAAAAACGAGCATTTTTGACAAAGCCCCCATCCCATGATAATTTAGACGTTATTTCCAATCAAAAATGAAAAAATTGTTTTACATCGTTTTAATTTTCGCCATCCAAAATAATGGTCTGGCTTATATTCAAGCTCCCAAATCTCAGACGGAATTAGACAAAGCATTCGAAATGACTCAACAGGGCAAAGACCTTTACTACAAGCTATCTCTGGACGAAGCCGAAAAAACTCTCAAAAATGCACAAGCGCTCTATTCTCAAAATCTCTTAGATTTAACGAGAGGTGAACATTACTATGACGCCATCGTTTTTAGATCCCTTTGCCTTTTTTCAAAAAAGAATTTGCTTGAAGCCAAAACAGAACTCAAACAAGCATATCAATTAAATCCCAGTCGAAAGCTCGATCCCAAAATTTTTTCTCCAGAATTTATTTCTTTTTTCCATAAATCTACCCAGGATTTTAAAAAAGAGTCCCATGGAATTCTAGAAATTAATTCAACTCCATCATTTGCAAAAGTCTGGATCAATGGATTTGAAGTGGGCATGACCCCACTCATTATCAAAAATTGGCCAAAGACAGATCACGTCGTACGGATCACCAGTGATGATTTTAAAGATTGGGCTCAAAAAGTCACAATCGGAAATCAAAATTCAGTCAAACTCAATGCCCGACTAGAACCCTTGGGTGATATGAAAATTCTTTCTCAAAAATTATCCAAAGCGTCATCTCTGTCACTGGAAGCTCAAAATTTTTTAAAGGCATTGGAAAAAGAAGACAATCACGCACCATCGCCATCGTCTTCTATGTGGTTTTGGTCACTGGCCGCCTTGGCGGTCGGAGGTGCCACCTACGCGATTATGGATCACAATCGCGAGCAGAAAAAATCTTCACCGCCGGTCGTAATTGCGAATATCCCTTAATTCTTCTCGTACGTCAGACGGATCCAGTCAATATGGACTTCTACTTCTTCTCCGTCATCCGTAATTCCCAACTGAAAATCCGGATATCCATCTAAAACATTATCCCACTGATCATATCTCCAGATATCCATAATATCTCTCGCCCAGTCATACTCAACGCCATTTAAAAAAAGCCACCCATGGGCTTCCTGCTCACTATTTTTCTTTGTCATCCATTTGACCTCAATGGATTTCATTTTTCCCGGAAAGGGAATCTTTTCAGTTCGATCCCCTTGCCTCAGCGGAGAATGAATGAGCCTGTCACGACCCGAAATTGTTTTTTCTTCGATTTGTCCAGCTGCAACAAAACTGCTTGTCACAACAGTTACGACAAAACCAAACACCATAGATAATATTAATTTATTTTTCATCAGAACACCTCCAGTTACCGGTAAAATTAGCCATTTATTTGATCTCTGTCAATCATTGACTTCACAGAATCACCGTGGTAAAAACTGTCGTCTTTTATGCCATCAAAATATAAACTATTACTAATAATTTCAGTAACTTACTGCGTGTTTCTCACAAACTGCTCAAGCTCTCCCAGCGCCCCTTCTTTCGATGTCATTCAAAAAACAAAATCCCCGCAAGAATCCGCTGCCCAATTTGTTGATCCACTGATCCCGGATCCCTGTAAGAATTTAAAAATGATCGGCGAACTATCTGAAATCGACTTTAGAAAATTATTTCTATGCCTGAATCAAAAAGGAGGCTTGGATCCCCTGCGCCCCATTCTCTTGGACAATCCAGACAATACAAAATCTTTTGTCACACTCTATAATGATCTATTTGGTGCGAATTCCGACCGTCGGCTTCAAACACTGGAATTTATCGAATCATTCAAACGAAGCGGCGGTCTTAAAGATTTATTAACTTTACTTTCTCTTTCCATTGAAACATTTATCGATAATCCCGATTTCGATCGATCACTAAAATCCATCCTTAAGTCCACTTTAACCGATGATGCCCATCTCCTGGCGCTCTTAAAAGAAATGGTCGAGTACCCAGAAGCAAATCAATTGTCCCTCATTTTATCGAATTCCATCGATCGCGGAATCTTTGAGCATCTCTTAAACACATCAGGGAATTTTTTAAGGTCAAACTCTGCACATTCCCTAACGACTTTTTTACAAAGCTTATTTAATTTGAATCAGTCCCAATCCTCATCCAATGACGCATTTACCTGGGAAGACATATATCAGTTAAATTATCAAAATTTTCCAACTTACCTTCTAAAAACACTTAGCACATTTCAGATGAATGATCGCTTCCCCATGTTGATCGATCTCTTATCCACATTGCTCAATCGACGAACTGCAACTGTCTTATCTCAAGATCGACTGGAAAAACTCAAAGATCCAGAAGCCTTAACTCCCGAACAACGTGAGGCTTCTCTCACCATTCTCAATAATCATCCCGCAAATGACTTAACCGCCCTGGTCAAACTCGTTAGTGCTTTTAACCGTGGATTCATGGAAGATGAAGATCCAAACCTCAATCGCATTCTACTCGAATTATCACCCAATACTGTATCTATTTAAATCTGTCTTATTTGGAATTTACCCATCCAGATTTTCATTCTCTATCCCTTGAAGAAAAAATCAATCTATATACTTCTCAAGAACCGGATTCAATTTTCTCAAAAAACTACCAAAAATATCTCTTGGACTATGAGCATCAAAAAACAAGAGAAGTTATTTTTAAATACCGTGAGGGCTTGGAACATGAGCACGATCCCAACAATCCAGATCTTCCCAAATACACACCCCAAGAAATTCGAAAAATGGTTCGTGCCAGAGAAAGAGAATTTAAGGCCAATGAGTTGCCAGGATTGATGACTGCCTATCGGGATCACTTGCTCACTGAAATTCATAAAGCCATTTTATTTATCAACACACGCCCCTTATTTCTAAATTTTACGCTCTATGACATTTTACAAAAAATAAAAAATGAAAAAAATATTGCCCTTTTTTCTCAAAAAGCATTGCTCGCCCTGGACCACGATCTTTTGCAACAGTTTGCCAAAGACGTCATCTTTGGACTTCTCAAAGATTTCTACGAATACAATCGCCCCGTCGAAAATTTTATGAGTTCAGTGGATGTCGACCATTCTGGAGCCACTTGGCTCAGCCACACCGTTCATCCGCTGATTCATGGTTTCGGACCCGGCATGCCGATGAAAGACCAAATCTCCATCATCGCCATCATTGAGTCTTTTCAGGCGATTGAACGGTTACTCATTACTGAAAATCGATTTGATAATTTAATGGGATTATTTCTTCCATTCCTAAAAGCCATCTCGGCCACCCATGAAGAAGAACGCTCTTTAAAATTCATTCATTTCTTACATTCTGGACAATTTACCGATGGTCATCATGAATCAAAAGAACTCATGACCCAGCTTTCTCCCCTGATCAATTCGGCCATCCAAAGTGGACTGTTGAACGATACGCTCCAATTCGGCGCCTCACTTGGCCAAGAATCCGATGTTGTAACCCGGTTCCTCAGTTTTTTAACATTCAGTTCCCCCAAGCAAACCATTTTAAAATTCCTAAATCCCCTCTTTTCCCAAAATGATCCATTTGTCCTTCAAGAAAAAATTAAATATGCCATACATACATATGATCATCCCCAAGACTGGGATAGTCTAGAAACCATGCTTTTATCGTTAACCCAGAAAGAGAAGTTGAATCTTCCGCACACACGCGAACTCCTGAGTGAGCCCAATCCCGAGCGTCCAATCACGCCCGTCATTCAAACCTTAGAAGAACTCATCACGCATCATGACGTGGCATTTGAACTTTTTTTGTCTCAGCTGGGAGAATTTTTGTCCCAAGATCGAAATGCACTTTTGATAGCCATCATTCAAAAATATAGAAAGCATCAATCGCAACACAATCCACCGCAACACAATCCACAAAGTCTCTTGACTCAAATGATAAAACAAGATCAAATACAGCCATTTTTAAAGATTCTATTGGATATGCTTCAAGACAATTCATTTCGATTGACCGGGCATCTGATGAAAGATCTCATTGATCGGGGTGAATTGGAAAAATCCTTAGATTTATTGGTAAAACTTTTACTCATTCAGGGAGGGTCGAAAATATGAAAATATCCTATGGTCGTGAACTTAAAATAAAAAAAATTCAGCTGCTCATACTTAGTTTTTTTATTTTATTGCTCACCGTGATGTCATCCTTTGCCGATGATTCCATTCCCATCGGACGAAATCAAACCAAAGAATTTGTGGATGACTTTTTTCAACCCGGAATCCTTAAAAATGCTCTGTATGACAAAGATGTCGTCGACGCCGGCCCCTTTTATCGAAAATTAATTTCCAGAAAAGATTTAGAGAGCGGCGAAGTCGCTGTATTTCGTTTTGGGAATGACAGACAGTCTGGAGGAAAATTCCCTCCGTCCACATGGGCCAAAATAGAAATTAAAAGATTTATTTATGAATATCTTGAAGATCATAATATTGATCCAGAAGTTCCAGATGAAGAATTAACTCCGAAAGAAAGAAAATTAAAACAACAATTGGTCGAAGAATGTAGACAAGAGCTGGTGGGATATACACAAGGTGAACAAAGAACGCTGACCCAAAAAGCCTGGGATGAAGAAGAGAAACGCCTCGGGCGCCCTCTCAACAAGAGTGAACGGGATCGAATTCAAGCGTCTATAGAAAAGGAATATCCTGTTTTCCCGGACCCTCAAGTCGATGAAACTGAAGGCATCGCCATTGCCAACAATGTAACGATTTATGACGTATATAAAATTTTTTCCGAGCGCGGTGAATATATGAATCGTCTTCCAGAGAATTTTTTATTCTCCCATGTATTGACGACAGACGAATTAAAACGAAGAGACATTAACCTGAAACCCCACGAAGAACTTTTATTCGCCCAATTTGAGATGGCCGCGATTGACGTAGACTATACTTCGTTTAACGAAGGCAAACTTGAATTCGTTCAAGTTTCATTGAAGCGCCCAGAAGGAAGCGTCACGACCAGTCTCCCCAGAGCCACGGTGGCCTGGACCATTGACCCGCGATTCAAAGATGATGGAAAGTTTGTTCCCATCCGAGATCCGAAAGGAAAAATCATAGGACACAACGGACAATTTGGGCATCGATCGGTGTACGTCATGGATGGATTTTTAGAACTGGAACCTTACATTTCAAAAGATGCTCAGGGATTTGAATCCATCGATGAATCTCGCGTAATCGCTGTGTATCATACGTACATGCGAGTTGAAAAGGATACAACGAGTTTTCCACCCAACGTCCGTGAAAATCTAGGTCGAGAATTCATGAAAAAAATGATGGCACTGGTTCCACAATTTAAAAAGTAATCTTTCATGAAATTATTTGTGAATTTTGCATTACAGGCAGCCATGATTGTATTTTGCAATCTGGCACGCCACACCCATGCCGCTGAAAATATTATTCACCGAAAAAATACTCTATTTATGTACAAAGTGACCATGATTGATTCTCTATATCGGCAAAATCAAATTCAAACCTCACATCATGGACTATTCACTCGAGAAAAAGTGGAAGACGGACAAATTCCATTGGAACTCTTTGATGCACCTGTGTATTCGTATCCAGAAATTTTTAGAGAGGCCAATGACGATATAGAAAGACTGATGGACGAACGAGCCGTGTCCGATACAGAAAAACAAGAAATCATCCAAAAAAAATTTATTGAGCTCGCCAACACCAAAGATCCCCAAGTGATTGAAGGCGCCGCACTCGCGGTTGCACCTACGAATCCTCAAAACCTCATGCACATATTCTTACAACTCAATGAGTTTCAGCGGTATGCACCAGAAGTTTTTTTAGAAAGCAGGCACATATCCCCAGACGAAATTCGTTCGCGACAAATCGTAAAGCTACCCAATATTGAGTACCAATTTTCTAAGATTAAAATTCGTTCGGTCACATTCACGCACACGCTGCGCTATGAAGTGTCGTCAGAAAAAAAGATGTTCACGGTTCTAACGGATACGGGCACAGAATCCAAACTTCTGGATCTATACACAGTGGCGTGGGAAATTGATCCGTCATTTGAGCATGATCGTACATTTCCTCAAAAAGGTGTCCATATGAATAATGGAATTTTCTTAGTCCAACCCTATGTGGCAGCGAATGGCATTGTGGATCCCTACCGATCGCTCATTTTGTATCATATCTATATTAAGATGGAAAAATTAAACTTCCTGCTCGAACCCATATCGAATCTCTTAATCGACAGCACCGCCAGCTCCGTCATCTTTTCTCTGGCAGATGCCATGAGAAAAGAAGCCATGAGATATCAGTAGTCAGTGGCTTAAGCATTATAAGAAAACTTTGTTGTTATTCGAGACACGTGACATCTTAGAGCAAATCAGCTATTCTATATCTATGTTCTATCGTTTATATGGGTTATTTCTGGTGATTATTGTTGGATTGTTGTTGGTTTATAACCCCCTCATTTCTCAAAGCAAAAAGTCACCCGCCCAATCTCCAGATAAATCCAGTGCCGTATCGCAGGCCACATATGCCAAAGGCGAGGTCCTGGTCAAATTTAAGCCCAAAACCGCCAAACGCATTATTTTAAAATTAAAAGAATCTTTGAATGTAAAAGAAGAATCCTACGTGTCTTCTATTGAGCTTTATCATTGGAAAGGCACTTTCGACACCGACAAAGCCATCGCCACACTTAAAAAATCCAAACACGTTCTGTATGCAGAACCCAACTATGAAGTGAAAACACAGACTCCGTAGGAATTTTAATCTCTTACCTTCCCAACCCCTTATTGAAACGGATGAAAGTCCCGAGTGATTTTTACTTTTAGAAGGCGAGAGCTTGGATTGGTTTTTTTAAGAATGAGACCCGTTCCCATGAGCAGTATTCCCAGACCGGCCAAGAATGCATTAAACTCCCCAAAAAGCCGGATGGTCGATTTTAGGATGCGAATGTGAGTCGCAGCCTGTGTGTATTCTTGCAGGGCTTCATCGTACAGTTTTTGGGTGAGATAAATCTTTGCCTTATCTTCATGCTGCGCCACACTTTGACGTATGGAGACGGTAAGCATTAAAAAGACGGCTGTGGTTAAGCCCATAATGATCAAAAATCGTTTCATCCGACGTACTCCTGAATGACGGTAGATGCAAATTTTGCACCAGTTGATTTATGAAAAATTCACAAATGATTTCAATGGGTTAATATTTATCACGTTTTAGAAACCCTGGAGATCTTTTGGCCAAGTGCCGTAAATTGTCACTGAATGGGGGATGGTGGAAAAAAAAATAAAAAAATCCCCAAAAATCTTTTTATTTTTTTCCACCCACACACGATAAAAATTGCACAAAAAATAACTATCGCCAGCGATAGTATATTGCCTACTTTTATACCATCTCTGAGATGGTATAAAAGTGTGCAGATTTGATGCTTCATTTCGTTTGCCAAAAAATCTCCACAATTGCTCATGGTGCCTGGCACTTTTAACTTGGCACGGATATTGCTCTTCACCCACTCTGATGGAAATTGGGCTGACATCTTTTTTCGTAATATTCACTACTATTTTCTTTTATCATTTTTGTTGGATCGGACTCACACATCGGCAATGGATTGAAAATTATTTTAAATTTCAACAGCAAAATAGAGAATTAAAAAGAGATCTCCCTTTCTTGCTCTTACAACTCTCCTCATATTTGCAAGCCGGGCATGCGCTTCCGCAAGCGCTAAAAAATATGGCAGTCAGTCGCACCGGAAAACTTCTTCAAATATATGCCAATTCTTCGTCGGTAGATCACGGGGACTCAAGTCTGTCTTTTTTAAGATTGTGTTTTAAGTTTTCACAAAAAAATGGAATTTCTTTGTCCCCTCTGCTTGTGAAATTCTCTGAGATCTTAAGACAAAACGATGCCATGCATCAGAAATTAATCTTGCTGACCTTCCCCATGCGCGCGCAAGCCATCATTGCCCTACTTCTCCCCTGGTTTGTGATGGGGATTTTTTCATTTTTGGATTCAAAACTCATCTCAGACGCGTTGTCGGATCCGTACGGAATTGTCGGATACTCGTCCGCAATCATTCTTCAAGGAGGTGCCCTGTTGTGGATCAGAAAAATTCTAAATTAGAACAGGCGCTGGAATTTTCGATGCATCTTGAGCTCCTGTGCCTTTGTCTCGAATCCGGATTGGACCTCACCCATGCCATAGAAGAGATGGTCTATTTATATCCCCAGGCGCCATTTTCCCAGTCCTTTCAGATGTATATCAATCAACTCCAGATTGGAAAGTCCAAAGAAGACGCATTGCTCTCCCTGGAAAAGTCTTTGGGAACCCCGTGGGCCCAAACGTTTACACAAAGCATTTTGGCAAGCCACCGATATGGAATACCCCTCACCAAAATTCTCCGAGATCAATCACAGATCTTGCGAACTCAGAGCCAGCATCTTTTGGAACGCCAGATTTATTTAAAACAACTTAAACTTTTGCTCCCTCTATTTCTTTGTATTTTGCCGGCCGTGATGCTCGTGCTCATCACCCCACTTTTGGTGCAATTATTGCGAATGTCATTTTAAAGGAGGTCCATATGCGTGAAGAAACAACATATTCAGAAGAACTGATGAAGCAAACCAACTGGAAGGATTGGATTCTTGAATATAAATATTATGTCAGTGCCATCATCTGCCTTTCTCTCATTTCATTGTCACTCATGATTCAAAATTATGTTTCGACTTGGAAACAAAAGGCCATTCCCTCAAACGAAGTCACCCAATCATTGCCAGATCCTCCCCAAAAAATGGCGATTCACCTCCATCCCAAATCATCTCACAGCAATGATCCTCTTTCACAAGCACGGCTCTTGGCAGACGGATCTCAGTTGGATAAAGCCATTGCTCTTCTATTAAGGACTTCTCAGAATCACAAAAATTTAGAAGTTCGTCTCAAGGCATCTGAAATGGCGAAGGTCTATCACTCGCTCAGACATAAGAGAACCGAAACAGAAAAAGGATATCTTGAAGCCTATGTCTTATATGAAACATATCCTGAACAGGCCTGCACCATTTGGAAAAAACTCATGAACCTGTCTGACCACAAAGACAAATCAGTTCAAAAGGCACAGCAAAGATATCGCGAACGGTGTCGTGGGATAAAAGGTGAAAATCCATGAAAAATTCAGACAAATCCGAAGTCAACTCAAAAGGCTTGATTAATATTACCATTTTTGATAATATTAGTATTAGTAACAGGACTTCTCTATGTTTGTAATTGAGAAGTTTAAGACGGAAGCTGGAAAAGAACCCTATTCAGAATGGATAGAAACTCTGGATGCTGTTACTCAGGCTAAGATTTATGCATATGTGGATCGCGTAGCTTTGGGTGGAGCCAAGAGAAATTTGAAGCCAGTCGGAGATGGGGTTTTTGAGATTACAATTGATTATGGCCCTGGATACCGAATTTATTTTGGGAGAAGTGAAAATCGAATAATTCTGCTCCTGGGAGGAGATAAGAGCTCCCAGGATAGAAATATAAAAAAGGCCAAAGAATTATGGAGGGCATATGAATCGAAGT
>CAZDSE010000033.1:0-11397 GCA_964507905.1 uncultured bacterium
AGCAGTGGATCGGATGGAACCGGTGGTGGGACAAAAAATAAGGCAGAGGAGTCAATGGGCGAAGGGGATGGTCGTGGATCCGGTGGCGGAGAGTCCTCCAAATTAAGCACCACATCCCAATCAGAGCAATCTGCTTCTCAAGTTGAAAAAGATAAAAAAGAAGAGGAAGAAAAAACGAAGGGGAAATCCATTGCGTTTAAAGAGGGGCAAGAGGAGGAGGCGCTGGGGGGGAAAAGATGGAATTTGTTTAAGATTTTACTTTTGGGAGCGATAGTGGGGCTACTCTTGTATATAATCTTTCAGGTGATTCAGAGCGTTCAGGCTAACAGGCAGAGATAATTTTTATCTTTCGCACTTCGTGCTCAAGATCACTTCTGCGCGCCATTTGCCCTCGGCAAATGGCTTGCCACTTTAGGTGGAAGTAATGTTTCTAGGGAAAAAGGGACGAATGAGGGGGGGGAACCCTAAAAACATTACTTTCATAAATCCACCTATAATTACTTTTATAATAGAGCAAATGACGTGCCATAATTTTATTCAAGGGATATCAAATACTTAAGCATTTCCACCGAGGGAAGCAGTAACAATCCTGAGCATTTTATGGCACCCCAGGTCTGCATTAACTGTATGATATTGTTTCATAAATTATATATCTGTTTGGCATTAAGACAGGTGCCGTAAATTGTTGATTAAAAATTAAGCATCCCTGCTCACATCCCAGACAATGCCATAACTAATTGATATTATTATAATTAATTATAATGATGCCGACTAAGTGATTAATATTTGCACATGTCACTTGTGTCGTTCTATGCGACACTCTGGCTCAAAAAGCATGTATTATTAAATGAATTCAATAACTTATAGAATTTACGCAAATTCGGCACGCATTTTGCTCTAGTTTCAGTCTGCCAATGGGGCAAATAAAGAATTTAAGATTACTTAGAGGGGGAAATAAAATGAAATCAAAAACAATATATCTCGCATTGTTGGTCTTAATGCTTATGGGGATGGCGGCCATCTCACATGCCGAAGAATTATCTCCAATCGAAATGGAGGATTCGATTGTAAAGAAACCAATCCAGATCGAACCTGTCAAAACCCATGAAAATGCATTGAACTTAAGGGTTTCAACATTGGTGGGTTTAATCGGATCGGCAGACAACAATCAAAAACTGTTGAATAAATACACGGCCGGATTATCCGCTGAAGTTCCGCTCTCACAAAATTTGTCGATCGAAGGTGTATTTCGATATGCGCTCTTTGATATTCGTCCAGAATTAAATATGTTTGATTCGACAGGTGCGGTGGCTGCTCAAAATTTTCAATTTGGGACGGCGTCGCTTCAGCCGGGTGCTTACACATCAAGTTCGATCATTGGTGAAATGAGGCAAATTGTTTTGGGGGCCAATGTGAAATATGAATTATTCCCACAATCCATTTTGTCTCCATTCATTGGAGGAGGGGTGTCTTATTTTAATAATGAATATACATCGCAGGATTCGGTTCGCATCACACTTCCGCAATCGGTGATGGGTGGAAACGCATTGGCCGGATTAAAGCTGCGTCTCTCTGATCATATGGCGATCGTCGGTCAAGGAGAAGCAGGATCACTGCTCAATAATAAGAATGGATATATTTATTATGGACCGCAGGGACGTGAAGCCAGTATTTATCATAGAACCAATTTTAGATCGTACGACAAGTACTGGACCGCAATGGCGGGAGTTAGTTTCGGACTTTAAAAGTTTTTAAAAGGATCCACTGGGCGTCGTGCTAAGTGGTAAACAGGTAGCGTGAATTTTTAGGGGG
Source organism: uncultured bacterium (assembly GCA_964507905.1). Lineage (GTDB taxonomy): Bacteria > Bdellovibrionota > JACOXK01 > 2-02-FULL-40-11 > 2-02-FULL-40-11 > CAZDSE01. The sequence goes on from CAZDSE010000033.1 coordinate 1,813, forward strand.
GTAAACGCTACCTGTTTTTATTTATGTGAAAGTCCTTTTTATGGTACCTGGTACCTTTTTAAAAGGTACCAGGTACCATAAAAAGGGATCTAGGTTTTTATACGTGCATTGACATGCCACGGATTCTGAATTATTCACCCAGCTGATGTTTTTTCTAAAATTAATTTTCCTCATTATCTTGTTAAATATGTCAACAGATGGACTGGCCCAAGATCGTCTAGACATCTTCATTCACCCCGGAACCACAGTTTCACTGATAGATTTATTTCCGGTTTCCATGAACAAATCTTCCAAGCCCACTCTCAATGTTCAAGAATTTCATGTGGGATCTGAAGCAAAAATAGTTATTCAATCGCCTATCAGTCTGAATGCAAAAAAAATTGGTTTGGAACCCAATAGTCGGGTGCTGACAGTTGGAAATTCGCTCCACATCAAATCCGACGAATTCTTGGCAGTATCACCGAATGGATTTGCTATAATCGACACGCGTTCTTTAGAAAGCGCAACATCCGGATCAGATGCGACCCGCATTCCTGAGCCATCCCCCAATTGTAATTACAATCAGGGCGTCAATGTAAAACAAGCGAGCGTTGGTTATTCAGGACTGTCCGGAGGGGACGGTAGACATGGGGCAGCTGCGGGATCGTTAACCATTGTCACTCAAAAATTCTTGGGTGGAAATTTTATCTTAACTGACGGAGATGGTGGCCATGGTGGTTTTGGAGGCGTTGGAGGCATGGGCGGAAGAGGTTTAAACGAAAGCAATCAATTTGGACATATGTCGTTTAATGACTGGCCATGTGGAATGTATGTGCATCCCAATTTGGGTGAATTAATGACAGGTGGTCAAGGCGGAGATGGCGGAGCTGGAGGAAGAGGCGGACAAGGCGGACATGGCGGAAATTTAACGATATCCTGTGAAGAATTTAGAGCGGCTTCCGAAGAAAATTTTAGAGCCAATGTGTCCGGAGGGCGTGGGGGATCATCTGGGAATCCCGGTCCTGGTGGTGCCGGCGGAGAAGGCGGAACTGTTATGAGAGAGATGACCCGCCAGCTGGAACAGGGACACACTGGAAGCATGGGACCCATGGGATCTATTGGGATTAGTGGGGTTTCTGGTGATGATGGAAAAATTCAAATTATAAATGGGATGAATTATGAAATTGAAGAGTGATATTTTAATTCTATTCTGTCTGATCTGTTTGGGCTGTGGAAAAGTTGAAGAAAAGCAAACGTCACTTCTGATTGATTTATCACTAAATCGCACGGCCGAAATGAGCCTCGAATCATTCACTTCGGATATTGAAACATATCGATTTGGTTTTAGTGGAAATTTTCCGTCAATTGTTAAAGATATTAAGAGAAAAGAATTTAGTCAGATTACCTTTTCTGATATTCCGAGGACGGATTCACTTCATATTCGAATAGAAGTATTGAATATTAAGGAAGAAATTCTATGCGAGGGTGAGATCGTGACCTCATTTACAGAAGGACAAAACCAGCATGTCGTTATTCCATTGAGGTGCATATGAAGTCTTGGGCTGTATTGGCGTATATTATGATACTTGGTCTTGGGATTGGATGTTCAAAAGTTGAATCTCCCACTTCGAATTCAGTGACGCGGGTTGATATCGAATCTCCCGCCATTCAAGATATTGTTTTTCATTCGAAGGAAGGAGCACAAAAACTCGATCAATCCTTATTGCTGGAGCAATCCGTGACGGATTGGTTGACTGAGATTAATTTAGAAGATAATGGCGTATCGTATTTTTTAATTCAAGCGAAGGATCAAGATACGTCATTGGATCATTTGTCCGTCATGTATGCATTTTATCGGGAGGATAGAGTTCCTCCGATGAAACGGTGGAAGAAGGCAGAAGCAGCGAGTGGTTACTGGAAGCTACCCGTCACAAAATATGCCATTGGGCGAGATGCAACTTCATTCGTGGGAAGTCGTGGGTTTATTTTAGAGGTAAAAATTTCCGATCCGTCATCAAATGGCATCACACAAAAAATTAAACTAAATCTCGTCAATCAACATCCGGAACTCAACATAACGATTGATCCCAAAAATTTCCCAAATCCCGAGTCATATAAGTCCTTAAAAGAGATGTTATCCGATGCCACATCCACAGACGTCTGGCAGCGATTAAAAAATCATGTGCCATTGTCTCAGTCGGTCATTTTTAAAAAAATTTGGATTGAAAATAAGAGTGATGATTCATTTTTTATTGAAGTATTTGGAGAGGGATCTATCGGAGCCAAACAAACAAAGTATTATCAAAGACCGGTTGGTGATCATTTGTTTGCCGAGCGATTGTCAGAGGAAATTTATGGTGAGGCACAGGTTCGATTTGAGGTGTATGAATTGAATGAAAATCAGAATTTGGTCAAAGCGAAGCCGATTCCATTTGAGGGATTTCATGCCATGTACAATCTCCCTGGACAAAAAGCGAAGAAAGCTCAAGGGGTGTTGGGGATGCTCTTGTCTGATTTTGCGTATGCGGCAAAGTCCTTTTCTCTGTCTCATCGGGTGATTGATAATGAACCCAATCTGTTTGTTACGGATCTTTCTTATTCCGGAACGTTAAAAATCCTATCTGCGCCCACCCAAATGGATCCTTTATTCTATGCCCAGGAATTGAACTGGAATGACATCGCACCAAAATATATTCCGCACTTAGCATTGATATCGGACTAAATAATTTGGTAAACTATAATTCGTGCTATGAAATTACGATTTGTAATTACGTTTTGCTTATTAACATTTTCGTCAGTTTCTCATGCCACTCTCTGGAACCGGGTGGTGGCGACGTATGATGAAACGGTGGTGACGCTTTGGGAAGTGGAGCGAGAGATGATGGTGACCCACATTTTAAAGCAACCGAAGCCGGTGGGGGCGGATCAAGTCTTTACGGTTTCCGAGGATCAGTTGAGAGAATTCATTAAGGACTATTTGGTTGAAAAAATTGTTTTAGATGAAGCATCGGGGTTTCAGGTGGATTCACTGACAAAGGCAGAGAAAACAGACTTGCTAATTGCATTTCAAAAAAAGTTTAAACGAAAATCTCACTACCTCTCATTTTTAAATCAAAACCAATGGACAGAATCAGATCTGACTGATTCTTTGGCCAGGTCAAGCATTCTCAACTGAGGATGCAAAGCAATTTTTGAAAAAATCAAAGCTCAAAGACAATTTGCGAGACTGGATCAATGCTCTTAAGCGGAAACACCAGGTACAGCTCATTGATCATTAGGAAGGCAAATCTATCGGATTTGGATGACATCCATCAGATTGAGACCCAATCTTTTCCAGATCCATGGCCCAAATTTTTATTTTCCGATATGCTTGGGCATCCCCAACAGAGATTATTTTTGGCGAAGATTCAGAAGGATATTGCGGGATATATTGCGTTTTGGAAAATGGTGGATGAGGTCCATATCCTAAATATTTGTGTGGATCAAGCCCATCGAAGACAAGGGATTGCAAGAGGGCTACTTACATTTTGTATGGATTTTTACCCCGAAGAAGATGTCCGGTATTTCTTGCTGGAAGTGCGGGCCAGCAATCAAATTGCCCAAAAGTTCTACAAGTCATTTGGGTTTGAAGAGAAGTATGTCAGACAAAAATACTATCCCAATGGGGAAGATGCTATAGTCATGATTTTACAGAATTAAGAAGACTTTTTTGTTATTCGAGACCCGTGTCAACGGCCCTGCGAGCCGTTGCACTCATGCTCGGGCTCGCTCTCTCCCCCCGCTTTCGCTGGGGGTCGAGCCATGCCCGCTCGCCCTGCGCAATGGTCTCTCATAACAAAAAAGTCTTCTTAATCCAGATAAATTATGTCCTTGCACTAAGATATTGCTTTTGTTATTAATAGTCACTTTTGTGAATATGAAAGTGGGCTCTGCCCACTTTTTTTTTGGGATGATATTTAGAAAAAAAGAAATAGAGACTCAGGTTGAAGCGCTGGTTACTCCGTCCTTGGTAGAAAAAGGATATGAGGTAGTTGCGGTGGATTATTTGAAGTCCCATGAGGGGATGGTGCTGAGATTGTATGTGGATCGCACGGGTGGGGTGACTTCGGATGAGCTGGTTCAAATCCACCGGTGGATCGAAGAGAAATTGCAGCAGGAACCGATTTCTGACTTAATGTTTCGGCAGTACCAACTGGAGATTTCATCTCCTGGGATTGATCGAATCATTAAAAAGAAATCAGATTTTGAACGATTTGTGGGAAGCAGGATTCAGATTCATCTTCAGAACGGATTGGATGGGAATTGGAATCAGAGAAATTTTACAGGAATTTTAAAAGAGGTGAAAGACGGCATGATATTTTTGCAAGTGCTTGAAGATATTATTCAAATTCCGTTTGATCAGATTAAATCGGCTCATTTGAGAGCGGAGAGCAAATAGGAGGAACACATTATGTTACACCAAGGACTGGGAAGAATTATTGAACAAGTGGCCAAAGACCGTGGCATGGATAAAAAAATCATTATTGAAGCATTAGAGGCCGCTTTTTTGGCCGCAGCTAAGAAAAAATTTGGGCTAACAAAGGAAATTGAAGCCAAATTTAATGTGGATGTGGATGATATGGAAGTTTTTGAATTTAAAACAGTGGTTGAAGAAGTTGTCAATGATACCGTCGAGATTACATTAAAAGAAGCCAAAAAGTTGGATAGCGAGGCCACTCTGGGGGACAGCATCGGTATTAAAATGGATTCGAAAAGTTTTGGCCGTATTGACGCGCTGACCATGAAACAAATTATTGTTCAAAAAGTCTCAGACGCGGAACGAGATATCATCTACAAAGAATATATTACCAGAAAGGGTGAAATTATTTCTGGGATCGTCCGCCGATTTGAACGAGGGACGGTGATTGTGGATTTGGGAAAAACAGAGGCCATCATCCCTCAGAGAGAACAAATTCCGGGAGAAGTTTTTAAAAATGGAGATCGGGTTCAGGCCTATATTTTAGAAGTTCAGAATGCAGAGTTTAAAGGGTCCCAATTGGTTTTGTCCAGAGCCACTCCTTTATATTTAATTAAACTTTTTGAACTGGAAGTTCCCGAGGTGTCCGAAAGAATCGTGGTCATAAAAGGGGCTGCACGAGAACCTGGATTCCGAGCCAAAATTGCAGTCTACTCAAAAGACAGCGATGTGGATGCGGTTGGAGCATGTGTGGGAATCAAAGGTTCGCGTGTGCAAAATGTGGTTCAAGAACTTCGGGGAGAAAAAATTGATATTGTTCCGTGGAGTGACAATGACATGCAATTTGTCGTAAATTCGTTGGCGCCCGCAGAAATTTCAAAAGTGATTATTGATGAAGTGAATCACAGCATGGAAGTGATTGTACCCGATGACCAGTTGTCACTTGCCATTGGGAAGAAAGGCCAAAATGTGAGATTGGCCATGCAACTATCTGGATGGAAGCTGGACATCATCACGGAATCGAAAATTTTAGAGAGAACACAACGTGCCAAAAAATCGCTCATGGCCATTCCAAAAGTCACGGATACGCTTGCCATGGGACTGTATCAGCATGGGTATGATTCATTTGAAGATGTGGCCAGAGCAGAAGCCAAGGATTTGATGTCTGTGCCCGGCATGGAAAGTATAGAAAGGGCGCAAAGCTTAAAGAGTGATGCCCAATCCTTGGTGGATCAAGGATTAACCACGGATAAACTGGTGAATCCGCCGCGGGAATCTGCTCCCGAAGTAGCCTCCGAACCAACACCAGAAAAGTCGATTGAAGAAAGGTCCGAGAATAAGAATGAAGAAGATAAAAATAAGTGAATTTTTAATTGAGCAAAATATTACGCAGGATCTTTTTTCGAAGGCGATAGAAGAAGTTGGGATTAAATTGTCTTCGAAAGTGAAAACGCTTTCAGAAGAAGATGCGACAAAAATCAAAGATTATCTTCAAAAAAAGCAAGTATCCCTGACAGAAGTGAGAAAGGGAGATGTATTGGAGAAGCGAGTTCAAACCTCCGTTATTCGAAGGCGGAAAGTTCAAGAGCCGGAACCCGTATCTGAAAAACCAGCCCTACTAATAGACGAGCTCAAAATAACCGATAAAGAGGATTCTCAAAAAACTAAAATTACAAAAGAGGTCACAGCGAAATCTGAGGCTCCGACAAAGTCTGCGGCAGCTGTCACCAAGGTTGAATCTACTAAGCCCAGCGCCCCTAAAATTAATGTGGTTGAATCCCCAAAATCTCAGACAGATGTTAAGCCAGCTGCAAAATTGACTCCTCAAGAAATGGAAAAAGCATTGCTTGAAGAGGAGCTCGCCAAAAAAAGAAAAAAAGCATTCTTAAAGAAACGTGCGGAAGAATATGACATCCACGGTTTTAATCGAGCCGAGCGAATTTATCAGCCCAAAAAGAAAAAACAAGTTGTCGATCGATCCAAAATGCAAAGTACGGTGATCACCGTTCCCAAAGCTGAAAAGCGAGTGGTTCGAATGTCTGGGCAAATTTCTGTCGGTGATTTGGCCAAAGAACTTAAGGTCAAAAGCACGGATGTGATCAAAAAATTAATGTCGATGGGAACGATGGTGACCGTGAATCAACTGATCGATGCAGATACGGCAACTGTCGTGGCGCATGAATATCAATTTGACATACAAAATGAGGTCATCAGCGAAGATGCTATTTTACTGAAAGAAACGCCCAGCGATCAGGATTTAAAAATAAGACCTCCAGTGGTGACCATCATGGGACATGTGGATCATGGGAAAACCACTCTCTTGGATACGATTCGAAAAACCGGTGTGGCATTGAAAGAAGCCGGAGGAATTACGCAACACATCGGTGCGTATATGGTCGATGTTGGAAATAATCGAATGATCACGTTCATCGATACTCCAGGTCATGAAGCATTTTCTGCAATGAGGGCGAGAGGAGCCAAAACAACAGATATTGTGATTATTGTTGTGGCGGCCGATGATGGGGTGATGCCACAAACCAAAGAAGCGATTGTGCATGCGCAGCAAGCCCAAGTTCCGATTATGGTCGCCATCAATAAAATCGACAAACCCGGTGTCAATATCGACAAAGTCAAAAAGCAGTTGGCCGAATTGGACCTTTTGGCCGAAGATTGGGGTGGAAAAACAGTGACAGCGCCTGTATCTGCCAAAGCAGGTCAGGGGATTCAGGAGCTATTGGAGCTCATCCTTTTACAGGCAGATGTTTTGGAATTAAAAGCCAGTTCAGTTGTGCGTTCTGAAGGAGTGGTTGTGGAGGCTAAAATTGCAAAAGGTTTGGGACCCGTTGCAACCGTTCTTGTGCAGCAGGGAACTCTTCACAAAGGCGATATTGTTGTGGCCGGTACCAGTTTTGGTCGGATTCGGTTGCTTTTGGATGACAAGGGAAAACAGCTTAAAGAAGCGTTGCCTTCTTTTGCGGTTGAGATTTCAGGATTAGAATCTGTCCCCCAAGCGGGTGATCGATATTACATTTTTAAAGATGAGATGGCTGCGCGCAAACTGATTGATTTTCGTCTGGCCAAGGCGAGAGGTGAGAAGCAAGTGACGCAAGAAAAAATTACCTTGGAAGGTCTCTACGCAAAAATGGAAGAGGGAGAAGTCAAAGAACTAAAATTAATTGTGAAAGCCGATGTACAAGGATCTGTGGAAGTGATCAAACAAACTGTCGAAAAATTAAGTACCCCTCAAGTAAAAGTGAATGTGATTTATTCTGCGCCGGGGGGTGTCACCGAATCCGATGTAAACTTGGCTTCTGCTGCGAATGCGGTGATCATTGGATTTAATGTCCGTCCGGACAGCAAGGCCGACGAATTGGCGAAATCTCAGAAAGTTGAAATCAAACCATACTCAATCATTTATGATGTCGTCGATGATCTGAAAAAAGCCATGGTGGGACAATTGGAGCCCACATTTAAGGAAACGGTCATTGGTAAGGCGGAAGTGAGAAATGTATTTAAAATATCCAAAGTGGGGACCGTGGTTGGATGTTATGTGCTCGAAGGAAAAGTGACCCGAACCTGCAAAGTGAGACTGCTGCGGGATCAGGTGGTGGTTTATACGGGAAAATTATTGTCCCTAAAACGATTTAAAGATGATGCCAAGGAAGTTGCACAAGGATTTGAGTGTGGTGTCAGTATTGAAAATTATCAGGATCTGAAAGAAAAAGATATTATTGAAGCATTTATTGTAGAAGAGCAAAAAGCGTAATGGATGGAAGTAGACGTCAAAATAAAGTGGCAGAGCTCATTAAAGATGTGGTGAGCAGTCTTGTGATTAAGGGATTTAGGGATCCAAGAATCCAAGGACTGATTACAGTGACGAGAGTGCAAGTGACCGCAGATTTAAAATTGGCGCGAGTGTATTTGAGCATATTGGCGCCGGACTCAACTGGCAAAGATAATGCGACAGAAGAATGTTTTAATGGATTGAAACAAGCCATTGGTTACATGAAATCGGAAGTGGCAAATCATTTGAAACTCAGATTTACACCCGATCTAGAACTAAAGCTGGATCCATCACTGGGATATGCTCAAAAAATTAGTGATCTTTTGAAAGGAAATCATGATTGATGCCAATGTAAAATCGATTATCCAGAAAGGGAAAAATTTTCTGGTGAGTTGTCATGTGGGACCCGATGGAGATGCCATGGCATCCATGCTCGCCATGGGGCTGGGACTCGAGCAAATGGGAAAAGAAGTCACTTATTTTAATGAAGACATGGTGCCCGAAAGTTTAAAATTTTTACCTTCAGCAAATAAAGTTATAAATAAATTAGATGTTCAAAAAAAATATGATGCCGCGTTTGTCATGGACTGCGGATCGTTTGCCAGACTGGGAGCTCAATTTTCTAAATTCAAGGGACATCAAACTCTTGTGAATGTAGATCATCATATTAGCAATGATATGTATGGCGATTTGAATATTGTCGTGGCAGATGCAGCCAGTTCGGGTGAGGTGGTATGGCTCATTTTAAAGTCAATGGGTTGCACATTGACTCCTGATATAGCGACCAATATCTATTGTACGTTGGTCACCGATACCGGTTCATTTCGATATTCCAATACGAATGAGCATGTTCTCACCCTAGCAGCACAAATGGTCGGTGCGGGAGCTAATCCCAGATTGGTTGCCCAGAATTTATTTGAGAGTCAGTCCTATATTGCATTTGTACTTCTGGCAAGGGTGTTGGACAGATTAAAGCGATCTCCAGATGGTCGATATGGTTGGTCAGTTATTTTTCAAAAAGACTTAAAAGAGACAGGTGCTGATTATGAGATGACCGAAGAATTTATTAATTACCCAAGAGCCATTCGTGGAGTGGAGGTGGCGGCTCTGTTTAAGGAATTAGAAGACGAATCATTTAAAGTGAGTCTGCGATCCAAACCATCGGCGGATGTGTCCAAAATTTGTCAGGAATTTGGAGGAGGTGGGCATAAGGCCGCAGCGGCATGTATTATAAAGGGATCTTTTGATGACGTGAGTCAAAAAATATTTAAGCAGGTAGAAAATGTCTTGCGATAGCATTCATGGAGTTTTGATTTTGAATAAAGCCAAGGGGCCCACATCGGCTGCGTTGGTATATAAAATAAAA
>CAZDSE010000034.1:0-6399 GCA_964507905.1 uncultured bacterium
ATAAATCCGGTGCACTGCTGACGAATATCAATGGTTGGGATGTTTGAGATTCCAAGCTTTTCTTGCAAGAAGCACGCAGTCCCCGGAAATGTATGCTCTGGGCTCAAGGTTCCCAATATAATTAAATCAATGTCTTGAATGGAAAGATTTGCTTGATTTAATGCCGCGTGGGTTGCAGCAGCAGACATTTCTGAATTTCCCATCCCAGGATCCACAAATCTTCTTTCTTTGATTCCCGTTCTTTGCTGAATCCAGGCATCAGAAGTTTCCATCACCTTCGCCAAATCATCATTTGTAACCACTCTGGGTGGCAGGTAATGTCCCAATCCTAAAAATATTGATTTTTGCATTTCTATATATCCAAATTCTTTACTCGAAGCGCATTCGTTTCGATAAATATTCGCCGGTCTTGAACCTCGTCTCCCATGAGAAGCGTAAAGACGTTATCGGCTTCGACTGCGTCTTCCACTCTCACTTGAAGCATGGTTCTTTTGGTCGGGTCCATCGTCGTTTCCCAAAGCTGTTCAGGATTCATTTCTCCCAACCCCTTATACCGTTGAATGTAGGATCCCTTTTTGCTGAGATCAAAAACAATTTTGACCAAGGCTTCTATGTTTTCCACTGTCTCAACCACTCCTTCGGAAGACACTTCCCACGGAGGGGCGCCAATTTTTTCAAAAGACTCTGTCATTTCTCTTAACTCTTCGACGTCTGGCGAAATAAGCAATTGATGATTAATTTCAAATGTTTTTTTAATACCCCCTTTAACAGTGGTTACCAAAAGTTTATACCCTGTGTGTTCTTCGTCTTTTTCTGTTTTATATTCCATGTCGGTTAGAACCTTGGATTCTATCAACCGTTTTTTAATGTCTTTTATTTCTTCTTCAAAGTGTTTTACGCTGTGCAAAATTGTCTCTTTCCATTTTGGATTTAATATAATTTCTCGCAGAACGGCATTTTCTCTTTTCTTTGAAACCTTATCGAGCGTTTTTGCAAAGTTACTCGCTTTCTGAATGACCTCCTTCAGTATTGCCGTAGAAATTGTTTTATTTTTTTGTTTTACAGTTACCGTTTCCAAACATGAATCCAAAAGAAAACTCTCGAGTTCATCTTCGTTTTTCAAATATTTTTCCACTTTCCCCTTTTTCACTTTATACAGCGGGGGTTGCGCAATATAGACATATCCTTTTTCAATCATTTGGGGCATTTGGCGATAGAAAAATGTTAACAACAACGTTCTGATGTGAGCTCCATCAACGTCCGCATCTGTCATAAGGACACATTTATGATATCTGGCTTTCTCTATATTAAATTCTTCGGCCCCAATTCCCGTTCCAAGTGCGGTAATTAAAATTCTAATTTCTTCAGAGCTTAGCATTTTATCAAAGCGCGCTTTTTCTACGTTTAAAATTTTTCCTTTGAGAGGCAAAATGGCTTGGTTTTTTCTGTCGCGGCCTTGCTTGGCGCTATTGTGAACAAAAACGCCCGATGCCAAAGCAAAATTATGCGTTCCAGGAACTTCTAAGTCATACACATCTTCTTCTTGGGAAAGTTTTATAATCTGTTTAATTTTATGGTTGTAATTTCTAATCGTATTCTCAAATTTTTCGGCGTCATTATTAAAAAATCTCTGTAAAACAGTGGCTACTCTTAATAGATTTTTGTTGTTTGTTTTTCTTCTTAATTGTTCATACTCTTTTATATCGACCTTCCCTCTTTGGTCATAAACTTTTCGTAATTCTTCCATCGAGCATCGGTAATATGTTTCGTTATACGCTTCTTTTCTTTTTTTTCTAAAATCATCCGTCCATTGCTCTTTTGTTTTCTCTCGTCTCCATTCCTTTAATCCTTCTTCTTTCCATTGTTTTTGGGCCATTAAGGAAAGCTCCTCGAGCCTTTCTGGGTGTTTTTTAAAAAACTCTTTTGTTCGCAATTTTTGAGTGGTCCTGTTTTTCTCGTCTGCCCAATATTTTCTTTGAGATTTCAAAAGCAGAGCATTATTTTTTGTACGATACTCCGCGTTTTCATAATAAAAATCTAAAAACTTTTTCTTCATAAATTCTTTATATTCTGGGTTCTGCCATTGGAGTCGCGCACGCTCTCGTAACATTTTTTTCATTTTTGGTGACGACATCTTTGCGCTCATTTTTTTTCTAAATTGCGCAGATTGTTTAATTATTCTTAGTTTTTCTAAAACCTCTGGGCGAGCCAATGTCTTTTGTGCGTGTTTTCTATGAACCGCCAGATGTTCTTCTTTTGGCAATCGAACAACATTTTCTGGGTTGTTATTCAGCTTATTAAAATCAACATGGTGGCGATGGTCTCCTTGGTTTTCGGCGTAGAGGCCTCGATCAAGATTGTATTTATCAGAAAGAAGATGTGTAAAAATCCATCTTTTTTCTTTTGAATCAAAAACCAATTCATATCCTTCAATAGTAATTCGTTTTCCGATTCTTGAAAATTGCCTGTATAGAGGCATTAATGAGTCCTCTTTTTTTAAAAGTTGCGCCTCCTTATATTCTCCACCTGAAAGCATAAACAAATGATTTGGCGTACATACGATTTCTTCATCGTTATCCAGAATAATTTTTATAACTTCTGTGTTCTTGTTCGTACAACGAGGATTTAAAATTGGGGCTATTTCTACCGATCCTCCTTTTGAAATTGTGTAACAATAGTTTTTAATCCCCTTTTTGGATTCTTCCACCAATTCTTTGAATGTAAGCGCTCTTCCATCAACAAGCGCAACTTTTGTTTCTCCCGAAAAACACCCACCCGCAGAATCTCCCTCAACCAAGAAAAGCTCACTCAATGCCGGATCTCTTTCTTGGCAATCTGCCATTTTCCCAGGAAGACCTCCCGTATCCAACGCACTTTTTCTTCTCGTTAGATCTCTGGCCTTTCGCGCTGCCATCCTTGCCCTTGCGGCTTCGACACATTTTTGAACGATCGCTCGTTTGATAGACGGATTCTCTTCAAAAAAAGTCATGAGCTTGTCATTGGTAATCTGAGAAACGATCCCCTTTACATTGCTGTTTCCTAATTTGGTTTTCGTTTGTCCTTCAAACTGGGGTTGAGGCACTTTTACAGAAACCACCGCCACCAATCCCTCGCGAACGTCATCTCCAGTCACTCCCTCTGGAATATCTTTTAAGAGGCCCAGAGATTCTGCGGCATTGTTTAGACATCGGGTCAACGCAGTTTTAAATCCGATTAAATGAGTTCCCCCTTCGGTGGTATTAATATTATTCACATAGGAACACATGATTTCGTTATAGCTGTCGTTATATTGAAGCGCCACTTCCACTTCGACATTTTCTTTTTTTGCGGTAAAGAAAACGGGCTTTGGATGAAGCGGCTTTCTTTTCTTCCCCAGAAACTCAATAAAAGATTCAATGCCTCCTTCGTAGAAAAATTCTTGTTTTTCACTTGTGCGTTCGTCTTCAAGAGTAATTTTTAGACCGCGGTTTAAAAATGAAAGTTCTCTCAATCGCTGAGAAAGCGTTTCAAAACTATATTCCACTTTCTCAAAAATCTCTGCGTCTGCTTTAAAAGTAACGGTGGTCCCGGTTTTTTTAGATGTCCCTGTTTCTTTAAGAGTCGTTACGGGTTTTCCTTTTTTATATGTTTGTGCGTAGACTTTTCCATCTCTTCTAATTTCTAAATTTAAAAGTTCTGAAAGCGCATTCACAACAGAAACCCCAACTCCATGAAGCCCCCCAGATATTTTATAAGTGCTCTCGTCAAACTTTCCTCCGGCATGAAGCACGGTCATCACCACTTCTGCAGCAGGGCGTTTTTGCGTTTCATGCATGTCAACCGGAATTCCCCTTCCGTCATCTTCGACGGTTACGCTATTATCCACATGAATAATGACATCGATATTTTTGCAAAATCCTGCCAACGCTTCATCGACGCTGTTGTCCACGACTTCATATACCAGATGATGAAGGCCTCTCGTCGCAGTGTCCCCAATATACATGGCAGGTCTCTTGCGAACCGCCTCAAGCCCCTCTAAGACTTTAATATGCGTGGCATCGTATGCTTTGTTTTTTGGTTTTTCGATTTCAGGTGGCATCTTTTTTTCTTCTTTCACTTTTCTAGTTGAACTTCTCCGTTTGTAACTCTAAATATTTTTTGGTCTCTGCTTTCCAATTTTAAACTATGAAGATCAGTGGTTGTCACAAATACCTGTGTTTTTTTTCCTTCCAATATGTGAAACAAAAAATGTTTTCGTGTATCATCCAGTTCTGAAGCAATATCATCCAATAAAAAAATGGCCTTTTGTTTCTTCTCCTGCTCCAGATTGACCAACTCTGAGAGTTTTAACGATAAAATGACAGACCGTTGTTCTCCTTGAGACCCATAGGTTCTTAAATTTTCTCCATTCACCCAGGCTGTAAAGTCGTCTCTATGGGGCCCAACCAGAGTCCTTTTCAAAACTCTTTCTTGTCTTAAGCTTTCCTTTTGTTTCTGAGCTAGAAATTCTCTTAGCATTTCTTCCGATATCTTTTGCTCTATCTCTTTGAAATGATTTAAAAAGCTTCCCATTTCATATCGAAGTTCTAACTCATCATTGCCGCCGGAAATCTCTCGATATAAACCAGGCGTAAGCGTATTTAATTTCGCTATAAATTGCAAGCGTTTTAAGAGTACTTTGGCCCCCAGTTGAACCACTTTTTCTCCCCAAATGGAAACCATGTCCTCTTTTTCCAATCGTAACGCCGCATTCCTTTGTATCAAAGCCCGATAATATTCCCCCATAATGGCACCATACGTGGCCTCTGTGATCAAAATAGCGTGATCCAGATACCTTCGCCTTAATTGGGGGGAGGATTGTACAATTTGCAAATCAAGTGGACTAAACGCGATTGCGGTTGATTTGCTTAAATATTCATCAGATTTTTTAACAAATTTGCCGCTGATATACGCTTTTTTGCCTTGTTCTTCGATCACGAGCTTTTGAGATCTCTCGAAGTCTTCCTCTTTTAAAATGCCTTCAATATGTGCAACGGGTTTGTCCCATTGGATCAGATGCTTATTTTCAGTAGGACGAAAACTTTGAAGAGTAATCAGGAGATAAATGCTCTCTAATATATTTGTTTTTCCCTGAGCATTGTCCCCAATCAAAATATTGAGGTTAGAATCAAACTCGATGAATTGATAAGAATAGTTTCTAAAATCCGACAAAAGAAGATTTTTTAAAAGCATGCCCTCTTTAAATTCTCATGGGCATAACCACACAAACGTAATTGTCATCATTGGCTGCTTTTAGAATGCCCGGACTTAATTTATCATTGAGCTCCAATGTCACCTCTTTGCTGTTAATGGCATTCAATATGTCTATGAAATACTTTGCATTAAACCCTGCTTCAATTTGGCTCCCTCCATATTGAATTTCAATCTCTTCCTTAGCTTCCCCAAGCTCTGGATTGCTTGTGGATATCTCTAACACATTGGCTTTGGCCACCAATCGGATGGCCCTCGATCTTTCATTTGAAAGAAGCGAAATCCTCTTTAAAGAGCCCAGAAATGTTTCTTTATCCACAGTTATTTTCTTTTTGTGATTAGTGGGGATAACTTGTTCATAATCTGGAAACTCTCCGTCGATCAGGCGAATAAAAAGGACTACTTTTTCTTTTTTAATAATAATATTATTGGTATCAAATCCAATTTGATAGTTTCCTTCACCTTCTTCCAATAACCGCTTCAATTCGTTTAATCCCTTCTTGGGGATAATCACTCCGCGATTAAAAGATAACTCTTTAGAAAAATCCAAATTTTTATTGATTAGACTCAGTCGATGTCCATCGGTGGCCACCATACGAACTGTAGAAGACCCTTTTTTGGGTTTTTCAAAAAATACCCCATTTAAGTGATATCGGGTTTCATCATTTGAAACAGAAAATATGGTTTTTTGAATCATGTCTTGAAGATCATCCGGTTTTACCTCATAAAACTTTCGATCTTTATAATTTGGAATATTGGGATAATCCTCTGCAGATAATCCCACAATCGTAAAAAGAGCCTTTCCGGATGTCACTTCTATCCATAAGTTTTCTTTTTTCCTAAAAGAAACTTTGTCATCTGGGGCTTCTCGAACGATTTCATATAAATTCTTTGCGGGTAGCGTAACGCTTCCTTCTTTATTGACCACTGCAGGATAACTTCCTCTGATTCCAATTTCCAAATCGGTTGCTGTTAAAACGATTTGTCCTTTCTTAGCCTCAATTAACACATTGGCCAAAATAGGCATTGCGGTTCTTCTCTCCACAACTCCTTGAACTCTATATAGACCTGTCAATAATTCGTTCTTATCTACTGTGAATTCCATGATTCCTCCCTAATGTTGTCCTATTGCTGTTATATTCTTTAATATAATATATATATGTAATAGTA
>CAZDSE010000034.1:6409-11333 GCA_964507905.1 uncultured bacterium
CTAACTTATTAAATTCAAATCGAAATCCATTGTGTACAAACTGTGGATACAAAAGTGCATAGACCCCCCTCATCTGTGGAAAAGCCAAATGATGCACAGCTGTCCACAGCCCAAAACAGGGGTTATCCACAACTGCCTGTGTATCATGATGAAAAAACAAAGACTGGGGATGCTTTTGAAATAAAAAAAATCTTCTGTTGATAGAAAAGAAGGACTTTTCCACAGCTTTGCCACCGATTTGAGCAGATTCAAAACCAGCAGGGGTTAAATAGCTCTTTTGCAAAATGTGAATAAACGACCTAACCACATGATAAATATAAGAAAAATAATGTGAATAAGCTGTGTATGACAAAGGGAATAAAAAAACTTTTTTTATTTTATACACAGGGGATTCACAGCTTGTCCACAGGGTTTTAAACATAGTTATTAACAATTCTGACTTTCCACAATTCGTTCGATGGAGTCCAGATCTTTCTTAAATACGGGGTCGGTTGACATCATTTGGGAAATTTTTCGAACCGCATGCATCACAGTAGAATGATCTTTGCCTCCAAACAGTTTTCCAATTTCCGGAAAAGATTTTTGGGTGTATTTTCTGCATAAATACATGGCAACTTGTCTGGGGTGGGACAAGGTTTTTAATTTCTTTTTGGATTTAAGATCTATGACTTTTATATTATAAAAATCAGCGACATTCTTTTGAATGTCCTCCATGGCCAAAGTGACTGACTTGGGTTGAATGATATTTTTTAATACTTCTTTGGCGAGATCGACGCTGACTTCAAGGCCCGTTAAAGATGCAAATGCACCCATTCGGATGAGTGACCCTTCGAGTTCCCGCACATTGGATTTAATATTGGTGGCCAAATAAATAGCCACGTCATCTGGTAAATAGATATCATCGCTTTCCGCTTTGTTTTTAAGAATGGCGATCCGGGTTTCCATTTCGGGTGGCTGAATATCTGCAATGAGCCCCCATTCAAACCGCGTTCTCAAACGTTCTTCTAATCCCTTAATATCTTTTGGAAATTGGTCACTGGTTACCACAATTTGTCTTCTGGAGCCATGCAGCGTATTGAATGTGTGAAAGAATTCTTCTTGGGTTCTTTCTTTTCCGGCAATAAATTGAATATCATCCATCAAAAGAACATCGCACTGGTCTCGATATTTTCGCCTAAAGTCAGGCATTTTTTCGTAGCGGAGAGAATTAATGAGTTCGTTCATAAATCGCTCGGATGCAATATAACACACACGGGCAGATGGATTTTTCTTTAAAATATGATTTCCGATGGCGTTTAAAAGGTGTGTTTTTCCCAGCCCAACTCCCCCAAAAATGAACAAAGGATTATAGCTTCCCCCGGGTTGTTCGGCGGCGGCATAGGAGGCGGCATGTGAGAATTGATTGCTTGAGCCGACAACAAAATTTTCAAAGGTATATTTTGGATTTAATGTGTCTCCCATGGATGGCCGCGGTTCTCGAACCAAGATTTGGGGATGCGCTTCTGTGTTGACATTGTTCGCAGATGTCGCATCAACTGAAGAAGCTGCCGATGGGGAAGCTTGGGTTTCCTTTATCGTTTTAAATCGAAGGTCATATGGACGACCGGTTAACTCGTGGAGAACCTCTTTGATGGATGATGCCAGATTTTTTTCGTGAATCATTTCTTGAAACAAATCATTCGTAACCGAGAGCTCCACAATGTTATCCGTCATGGATAAAACATGAGCGGGCTCAATCCATACTTTAAAGCTTTGTAGGCTTACTTTGTCTTTGAGTTTTTCGAGAGCTTGTTCCCAGAGCTGATTCATAAACACCACATTGTCAATTCACACACAATCCTTATATTTTTTAATTTGCAAACCGTATCAGAAAGAAATTTTCATATCAAGGAGATCTTATTATTGATAATTTTTATATTGGACCGTGCGTGAAGCTAAGATTGACAAAAAAAATAAAATATGGTCTAGCCATTATACAATATGAAGAGAACGTACCAACCCAGCAATCGCAGGCGAAAAAGGGTGCACGGCTTTTTAAAACGGATGTCTTCTGTCGGAGGACGAAATGTTTTGAGACGTCGCAGGGCCAAGGGAAGACAGACACTAACCCCACAAATCGCCACAAAATAGCAAAAGACAGATCAAAAGAGATATATTGATGCACAAAAAAAATAAGTTTACAAAGAGCGAACGATTGCTCAAGCGCCATGAATTTCAGAAGGTTCTAAAAGAAGGAGAAAAAAAAGAAACCAAAAATTTTTTTGTTTATATGAGCCCCAATTTTTTGCAACATGACCGATTGGGAATTATTGCGAGCAGAAAAGGTGGAAAAACAGTTATTAGAAATCGAGCAAAGCGACTCATCCGAGAAAATCTTAGAACTTTTCTTGAGGCGGACAAAGCGTCTTGTGATGTCGTTTTTATTTGCAAAAGAAACCGGAGCTATTTAGAGTTTGGCCACGTTGAAAGGGACGTAAAGAAAGCATATGAAAAAGATTATAGAGGGCATGATTTGCGCATATCAGACGTGTCTTCGGGGAATATTTCCTAGCCACTGCTGTTTTGTTCCCACGTGTTCGGAATATGCGAAAGAATCTGTGCAAAATTTCGGACTACCCAGGGCCACGAGGCTTGTCTTGTCTCGGATTTTGAGGTGTCACCGGTTTTCTAAAGGAGGATGGGACCCGATCCCGGAAAAATAATATGGAACCCACAGAAAAAAGAGTCATTGTTGCAATCGTTTTATCCGTTATTATTTTAATTGGCTGGCAATTTCTTTTTTTTAAATGGTTTAAACCAGACCCAAAAATCCCTGCCCCCATTCAAGAGATGATTCAGTCAGAAAAGCCGAAACAAGACAAACAGTCACAAGAAAAACAGTCAAATGATAAGCAGACAACGGCGAATGTTCCAGAAGTAAAAGAAATTAGAGAAAGCGAAGTTGTTTTAGAAAATGAATTGTGGAAGGCAACGTTCTCAACCTATGGGGCTGCCATTAAGAGCTGGAGAATAAAAAAATACAATATAGAGATGATCACTCAGGCTGTCCCGGGGCTTTACCCACTGTCTTTGCAACTGACAGATCCTCAGTTTGAAGAAGCGCAAAGGGCGGAATATGAAGTTCAAAAGAACGAAAGTAATCAGCTTGTTTTTTTATATGAAGGATCCGGCATTAAGATTGAACGACAATATGAGCTTGATTCTACCAGATACGCTTTTTCGCATACGACGAAAGTCTGGCTTAAAAATAAATCGTATAAAGGCGATTTTCTGATTGGAATCTCAGAAGGACAGCTCAGTGGACCCAAAGGAAACATTTTAACTGCTCCCTATGCAGATGTTCGAAATTATATTTTTCATTCGTTAAATAAAACCACCCGAAAACCTCTTTCTTCTATTTCTAGTGAAGATGAAGTCAAGACCGTAATGTCCTGGGCAGGAATTGAAAATAGATATTTTATTTCTTCCCTGGTCAATACGTCGGAACTAAAACCGTATTTGGTGTTGTCCGCTCCTCGTCCGGGAACTGGAAGTGTGTTTTTACAATATCCATTTCAAAAAGATGAAAAAGAAAAACACTTTGAAATTTCTGTAAAAGGATATTTGGGACCAAAAGATGTCGTTCTTTTAAAAGGAGTTGGTCAAAAGCTTGAGGAAGCGGTCGATTTTGGAATTTTTAGTATCATTTGTATTCCGCTTCTTAAAATCATGAATTTATTCTATCGGCACGTTATTGGAAATTATGGACTGGCCATTATTTTTTTAACGCTGCTCATTCGGGTGTTGTTTCATCCGCTCACCAAAAAAAGCTATGTTTCAATGAGAGAAATGCAGCGCATTCAGCCGCAAATCGCAAAACTAAAAGAAAAATTTAAAGACGATAGACAAGAGCAGCAAAAACAAATCATGGATCTGATGCGTTCCAACAAAGTAAATCCCATGGGAGGGTGCCTACCGCTTTTGGTTCAAATGCCCATCTTCTTTGCGCTCTACCGGCTGCTTTACAATTCGGTTGAGCTCTATCAGGCCCCCTTTTTTGGATGGATTGCGGATCTTTCGGCAAAGGACCCGTATTATGTGATGCCCGTTTTGATGGGGGGAGCCATGTTTTTGCAGCAAAAAATGACCCCGTCAGCGACGATGGATCCCGCGCAACAGAAAGTCATGATGTTTATGCCGGTGATTTTTTCTTTTTTCATGATTGCGTTACCCTCTGGCCTTGTGATTTACATTCTATTTAGTACTCTCTTACAGCTTGCCTCCCAATATTTGGTGAATAGAGAGTTTATTCAAAAGGGACTATAAAACATTTCTTATGATGAACCTAAGCGACACCATTGCTGCCATTGCCACACCCACAGGGCGCGGCGCGATTGGAATGATCCGTCTAAGCGGCAAAAAATCACACGATATTTTAGGGCGTATTTTTAAATCTCAGACGACGTCACAAATGGAACCATTTAAATTGACCGCGGGTGTTATTGCAGACGGAGACGAGGAGATTGATCATGTATTGGTCTCTAAAATGGTGGCTCCCTTGTCTTATACGGGAGAGCATATGGTTGAAATCAATTCCCATGGTAGTCCCTACATTCTTTCACTTCTGCTTCAGTTATTAAAAAAAGAGGGTGCTCGCCAGGCAGAGCCCGGAGAATTTACGTTCAGAGCATTTTTAAATGGAAAGATGGACTTGGCGCAAGCGGAGAGCATTGAAGATGTGATTGGTGCGGAAAGTAGGGTGGCGTTAAAACTCGCCCATCACAGGAGGGACGGAAGCCTTTCAAAAGAAATCGGCTCCCTTAGAGAAACCCTGATTGAGGTGACGGCCCATATCGAGGCGTCGATTGATTTTTCGACGGAAGAAATTGATGTTTTTTCGGATCAAGAATTGGATTTAAAAAAAAAACATGCCCAAACCAAGGAG
>CAZDSE010000035.1:0-8067 GCA_964507905.1 uncultured bacterium
GGATACAAATTACGTTCAACCCCCCAAGATTGTGACTATAGTATTAATTTTACTTATAAATCTGAAAATGTCAAAAATTGTCTCTGATTTTAAAGAGAGAGTTTTTCAAACTTAAACCCAAGATCATCGGCCACAGTTTTATAAGTCACCTTGCCTTGACAGATGTTCACCCCTTTATAGAGTGACTCATTTTCGCGAATGGCCTTTTCAAATCCCTTATTGGCCAATTGAACGACATAAGGCAGTGTCACATTGGTCAGCGCATAGGTTGACGTTCGCGCCACGGCTGCAGGGATATTGGTCACCCCATAGTGGACGACACCATTGACTTCATATGTGGGATGTTCATGGGTGGTGGGCTTCATGGTTTCCACACATCCCCCCTGATCAATTGAAATATCAATGATCACAGATCCAGGTTCCATCTCTTCTACCATGTGACGAGTTACGAGTTTCGGGGCTTTGGCTCCGGTGACCAAAACTGATCCAATCACCAAATCAGATTCTCTCACAGATTCTTCCACATTGGATATATTGGACATCAATGTTCTGATTCGCGTTCCAAAAATATCATCCAAATATTCTAATCTTTTCACATCTCGGTCAACGAGGGTTACTTCTGCTCCCATCCCAATCGCAATTTTGGCAGCATTCATCCCCGCCACACCTCCGCCAATAATGGTCACTTGACCCCGCTTTACGCCGGGAACTCCGCCCAGCAAAGTCCCTTTTCCTTTATTGTCTTTGTCTTTTTGTATAAAATAAGCGCCGATTTGAGTTGAGAGCTTTCCCGCCACTTCACTCATGGGTTTTAACAAAGGCAAAGACCCATCGCTATTTTGAATAGTCTCATATGCAATGCCACTCACCCTCCGATCGACCAATGCCTTGGCCAACTCGGGCACAGCAGCCAAATGTAAAAATGTAAATAAAATTTGTTTTTCACGAAGAAGTTTAAGCTCTGGACCGACAGGCTCTTTGACTTTGACAATGAGTTCTGAATCGCCCCAAATCTTATCCGCTGAGTCCACAATCTCAGCTCCAGCCTCTTCATACGCTTCATCGGGGATACCACACCCCTGACCTGCGGCTGCTTGAATCAGAACCTTATGCCCTTGTTGCGTCAGGGTTTTCACCCCGGCAATCACAAGCCCCACACGGTTTTCATTATTCTTAATTTCTTTTGGAACGCCAATAATCATATAGGAAAGCTCTAATTGATATAGAGGGGATTTGCAACTAAATCTAAACTTCCATATTCGTCTGTAATCTCAAAATAAATAAAATCGCGTAAGCCATCTGATATATATTCATCCAGATAAAAAAATGAATCGAGCAAAATAGGTGCTTCTTTTATTTTCCCTTTTCGATTCCACATGGAGAGTGTGCTTCCTAGACCTTGGGCCACTTCTATCTGAAGGATCAGTCTTTGGTTATAATTGAGTTCAACATGGTCTCCGAATGTAAATGATAATGGAGTGACCCCAAATAGCCCCAGCGCATGAAATGAAGATAATCGTGAAGAATCCTGCGAACGCAATACCTGAATTCGACCCTCACGAATTCCATTGAGCACTCCAAATGCATTTTTCTCTTCGACCCACACCAAATTGGTCGATGAAAAAGGATCTCCCCCCAACATACTTCCCACATGATAATCACTTCCCCCCAACAGAAATAATCTTTTTCCAGTGATTAAATGATGCCGCCACCAATCAATCGTCGCTTGGGGTTGCATAAAATCAGAAAAATTAAGCTCTACTCCATCGGCATTATAATGAGAATTTGGCCAACGATGTGGAAAATACAAGGACTTCGGATGATTGATACTCACCAATCCGCCTCGATCATGGGTGGCCTGGACCATTTCTTCATAATCAAAGTGTTCCAGGGTGGTTCTTGGACTGCTGGGGACAATCGCATCATTTTCACTTTCAGCAGAAAATCCCAACAAACTGGCATGCCCTCCAAACATATTGGTCCATTCTTCTGCAGAAATTAAGATGGTGTCTTTTTCGTTTTGAAACACAGGATCAAACCAATGACTGATGGTATTGTGATCCGTAATGGCGATACTGCCCACTCCCGCATTCTGGGCCAGATCCATTAATGTTTTAATCCCTTCTGAACTATACGATTGATCCTTTGAGATTCTGTCTGGGAATCGGCTATAGGTATGTTCACCTGAAGAATGCAGGTGATTTTGGAAATAGATCCACTCACAAAATCCAATAGAATCAAATAAAAATAAGACAATAACCCAATGAATGAGTCCTGGTCGCATAACGCATGAATCGTTATTAATGCTTCATGATATACAATAAATAAGAATTTCCGTCTTTCACCACATCCACAATTTGATGCCCATCTCGGATGGTCATCTGAGGCACATTTTCCATGTGTTCTCCAGGGTTTACGCGCACTTGGAGGATATCTCCACTGGCAATTTGAGCCAGAGCCAGCTTGGCTTTCACAAAGGTTTGTGGACAGACGGCTGTTCTTAAATCGAGCTTTTTAGATACTTCGTAGATTTCCATGGTCCATTTTAATATCACAAGGCCAAGAAAGCGTCAAATGCTGAGCGTCAAATTGACTTAAGCGCTTGAATTCGATATGTCTCATAGTCATGAGATTCATTTGGATTGTCTGTTCGATGTTGCTCTCAATGAGCTGCTCACAAAAATCAAAGCTCAGTAATGACATTTTGGTATTCAACCTGGAAACAGAACCTCCCACATTGGATCTATCTAAATCTACAGACACCACATCCAGCCTCATCATTGAAAACATTTTTGATGGCTTAACTGCCTACGCTTTGACGGATAGCGAAATACACATTGTCCCAAAAATCGCAGAAAAATGGTCCATATCGAAAGATGGAAGGACCTATACCTTTTATTTGCGACATGACGTCTTTTGGACCGATGGAAAGAAAGTCACCGCAACTGACTTTGAATATTCTTGGAAAAGACTGATTGATCCCGCTACGGCATCTGAATACGCTTATTTTTTATTCGATGTTAAAAATGCCAAATCCTTTAATGAAGGAACGCTTAAAGATTTTTCGAAAGTCGGAATTCGAGCCATTAATGAATCCACTTTTCAAGTGACTCTGTCTGCTCCAACTGCCTATTTTCTTCACCTTCCAGCGTTTCCGGGATTAAGTCCCTTGCGTAAAGATGTCATCGAGAAATGGGGAGATGCCTGGACTGAGCCAGAGCACATTGTCACCAACGGTCCTTTTCGATTGGCATCATGGAAACATGATTATGAAATTATTTTGGAAAGAAATGAAACTTATTTCGGCCCCAAAGCAAAAACCAAAACGATTCGATGGCTGATGGTGAATGAAAAGTCAACGGCACTGAGTCTTTATCAAACCAAGAAACTAGATGTCATTCGGCAGGTCCCCCCACTCGACATCCCAAAATTAAAACAGACTTCTGAGTTTCATTCCGGAAATTATTTAAGTACATACTATTTGGGATTAAATACTCAAAAATTTCCGTTAACCGATGTCCATGTCAGGAAAGCCTTGGCCTCCAGCCTCGACCGGGAGCAAATCACTCAGGTCCTTGAAAAAGGAGATATCCCAACGACCTCATTCATCCCAAAAGGCTTATTGGCACATGATCCAAATCGGGGACACGCTTATAATCCCGAACGTGCGAGACAATTTATGGAACAGGCGGGTTATACATTCAAAAAAGATGGAGACGGAAGACTCCAGTGTGTAAATTCCAAAACCAAGAAATCATTTCCCACGTTAACATATATCTATAATACCAATGAGAATCACAAAACCATTGCCGAAAATGTTCAGTCCCAATGGAAGAAAAATTTGGGAATTGATGTCGTCCTCGACAATCAAGAATGGAAGGTCTATCAAAGCACACTCCATACGATCAAAAACAAAACGGATGCTCCATATCATATTTTCCGATTGGGGTGGAATGCCGATTACCCAGATCCGGATAATTATGGAAGTGTTTTTACTTCTTACAGTGACAATAACCACACGGGGTGGAGAAATGTTGCGTATGATCGTACAGTGGAGCAAGCCAAGACCATATTGGACCCCAAAAAAAGAATTCCCCTCTACGCCAAAGCTGAAAAAATGTTGGTTGAAGAAGAGGTTCCTTTAATTCCTCTATATGTCTACTCACATCAAGCCATGTGGAGAGACGAAGTTCAAGGCATCACATTAAATCCATTGGATTCCTGGTATTTGGAGCAAATTTCTGTCTCACGAAAATAGATGATCCCGTTTGTTATAAAGCGGCTTTTGATTTCAATCCCGGTGCTCTTTATTTTGGTCGTCCTTACATTTTGTTTTATGAGATTGGTTCCCGGAGGACCGTTTGACCGAGACAAAGTTCTTCCTCCAGAAATCAAGGCCAATATAGAAGCCAAATATCACTTGGATCGGCCTGTACACGTTCAATTTGGATATTATGTAAAAAACTTACTCCAAGGCGATTTGGGTCCGTCGTATAAATACCTCGGTCGATCCGTCACCGATATTATTAAAGACAGCCTTCCTGTATCCGTAGAATTGGGGCTGTATGCACTTTTATTGGCTTTTTCTTTGGGAATTCCGATTGGAATTTTCGCAGCCTATAAACACAACACATGGCTCGACACATCTGCCATGTTCTTGGCAATTTCAGGTATCACACTTCCCAGTTTTTTGGTCGCAGCCCTGCTCATTTACTATTTTGCCATCCAACTGGGATGGTTTCCGGCGGGTCTGTGGGATCAAAGTTGGGAGTATAAAATTCTTCCTGCGATCGCATTGGGCATTCGACCGGTCGCCATAATCGCCAGACTCATGAGGGCCAGTATGCTGGATGTCATTAAAGCCGATTACGTTCGCACGGCACGGGCCAAAGGATTAAATGAATTTACGGTCATTACCAAACATGTTGTAAAGAATTCTTTGATCCCCGTTGTTACGATTTCAGGTCCACTCACCGCAGGAATTATTACCGGTTCATTTATCATTGAGCATGTATTCGCAATCCCAGGCATCGCCAAGCATTTTATTTTGGCCGTCGGAAACCGAGATTATACGTTGATCATGGGAGTAACCCTGATTTATGCCGTACTCTTGATCGTCGCCAATATCATTGTCGATGTATTGTATGCTGTTATAGATCCCAGGATTAAACTCGCATGAGCCTTCAAGTATCCTCGCTATGGTTAGACGCAAAGAAAAGATTAATCAAAAATAAACCGGCTTTATGTTGTCTTTTTTTTATTTTGGGCATTGTATTCGTGGCCATATTCGCCCGTTGGATTGCCCCTTTTGGCTTTGATGTCCAAGAACCCACCGAACGACTTTTATTTCCAAATTCTAAACATTGGTTGGGAACAGACATTTTGGGACGTGATTTATTAAGTCGCATCATCTACGGATGTCGCGTGTCGATTTCTGTGGCCCTTGTGGTTGCCAGTTGTTCCCTCATTATTGGCACTTGTTATGGGGCTCTGTGCGGATACGTGGGAGGGAAATTAGATAATGTACTCATGAGAATCGTAGACATTCTTTATACATTTCCATCTTTGCTCCTCATTATTTTAATTATGATTATTTTTGGAAAGGGATTGTTTGGCATTTTTTTGGCCCTGGTCATCGTTGAATGGGTATCGGTCTCAAGAATAGTTCGTGGTCAGGTACTTCAAGTTAAAGAAATGGCATTTATCGAGGCAGCCCGCGCCATTGGAGAGCGTGGATTTTGGATCGTCTCTCATCATATTTTACCCAATATTTTGGGACCGATTATCGTGACACTCACATTTGAAATTCCAGCAGCCATTCTTTCGGAATCTTTTTTAAGCTTTATTGGATTGGGATTGCAGCCCCCGTACAGCAGCTTGGGAACACTTGCGAACGACGGATTTCAAGCATACAAAAGTTATCCGTATCTCATTTTTTTTCCGGGACTGGCCATATTCCTCATTGTATTGGCATTTAACCTATTGGGAGATGGGTTAAGAGATGCCCTAGACCCAAAACTCAGATGACGCCGAAACTCAAATGACCCGAAACTCAAATAGGAGACAATCACATGAATAAAGCAAAAAAAATATGGACCGCCGTATCCATCATCGCCATCATAGGGGCCAGTTTTTTCTTTTGGCCCAAAAGCAATTCAAAAACGACTCTTAAAGAATTCCGATTTGTGATTACGGCAGAACCCCCGTCTTTGGATTGGTCACTGGCCACCGACAATGTCTCTCAAGATATCTTAGTGAATATTATGGAAGGTCTCATACAATTCGACAAAGATCTCAATATCAAACCCGCATTGGCGGAAACATGGGAAATTTCTCCAGACGGAAAGAAATATACTTTTTATTTAAGAAAAAATGCAGTATGGACAGACGGAAAACCCATTACCGCAACGGACTTTATCTATTCATGGAAAAGATTGTTGGATCCCAAAACCGCCTCGGATTACGCCTATTTTTTATTTGATATCAAAAATGCCAAGGAGTTTAATTCCGGAAAACTCACCGACTTTGATCAAGTGGGCGTCCACGCGACGGATGATCATACATTTGTAGTAGAGCTATGGCATCCGGCGTCATATTTCATTAATATTCCTCATTTTTGGGTGACATTCCCCATGAGAAAAGATGTCGTCGAAGCCCATGGGGATCACTGGACCGAGCCCAATCATATTGTCACCTGCGGGCCATTTAAATTAAAAGAATGGAAGCACGACTATAAAGTCACCTTAGAACCCAATGCATCTTATTACGACAAAATCCCACAAATTGATTTGGTCACCGCATATGTCATTAACGAAGATTCAACAGCGCTGTCTTTATATGAAACCGGAAAAATTGAACTCATTCGAAGAATTCCTCCCCTTTTGATCGCCAAATACAAATCCTCCTCAGATTATCGCTCTGCCCCATTTTTACGAGGCTATTACTATGGGTTTAATGTCACCAAAAAACCGTTTCACGAACCCAAAGTGAGACAAGCATTTGCAATGTCCGTTGATCGAAAGCAAATCCCTGAAATTCTGCAAGGAAATCAAATTCCATCCGCATCTTGGATCCCGAAAGGCATGATGTCCCACAATGATCAAATTGGCTTAGAGTTTAAGCCCGAAAAAGCAAAATCACTTTTGGCAGAGGCGGGATATTCCACTACCCACCCTCTCACCGACGTTCGAATGGTCTACGACACCCGAGATGACAATAAAATTATCGCGGAATTTTTACAAAGCCAATGGAAACAACATTTGAATGTAAACGTAACCATAGAGAACCAAGAATGGAAAGTTCATATCAAACAGTTGGAAACCGACTCTCCCCAACTGTGGCGGTTGGGATGGGGAGCCGATTTTCCAGATCCAGATAATTTCATGAATTTGTTTACTTCTTATTCGGGGAATAATCATACTCAGTGGAAGAGTAAAGAATATGATCAGCTCATTGAAGAGGCTGCAAAGACTCTAGATTTTAGAACCAGAACACTTTTATATGATAGAGCTCAGCGCCTATTAACTGAAATTGATGTCCCATTAATTCCCTTATTCAATGAGTCTCAAAATCAATTGGTGAAGCCCTATGTTCAGGGATATGACTTAAATGCGATGGGGCAAACCATATTGAAGAGTATACAACTGAATAAGTGATTTAAAAGATTGAGCTTTAATTGAAAATGAAATTTTCAATTAAAGCACCACATCAAAAAGAAACGGTGTTGGCCGGGCGACCAACACCGTTTCAGTAATAAGGTATCGTTGTGTTGTGTAAAATTTGACAGAAGGTGTTCTGGAAATGCTTCTGAGAATTTTACAATTCCTGTTTAAAGCAAGGGTCGTGCCAAAAAATGTCAGATGGAAATTTTGTAAAAATATAAGTAATTTTAATAACTTATACATATCGTCACATGTCTGCTTCTTTTAGACAGTTCTCAAAGATCCGTAAATCTTTTATCCAATATGGCGATAAAAACAGTCACAGGAACTTAACTACTTGGAATTACACAGTTATTTTATATGTATTTCTATTAAGCACTTTCCAAAAAATGTCGGTTTGACATCA
>CAZDSE010000035.1:8077-11185 GCA_964507905.1 uncultured bacterium
CGTTTGATGAGGTGGGACTATGTTAGTTGCTCAAAACATTTTTTATAAGCTAAGCATTCTATTTGTCCTCATTTTTGCGCTCATTTTTTGTTTTACCTATTTGCAAAAAGGACTGGGGCAAAGAGACAGGCATGTGTTTTTGTTAAACTCACCATTCTTAATCGCATTGGACCATGAGACGTTTGAAAATGCAGATCAATTTAGTAGGGCCTCTCTGCTCACAACGGACACCATCACCATGAGAACCACAACGCGTCAATTTTCACGCGGTGTCGCCGCATTAACCACGGGTCCCACCTCAGAAGTCGTATATATCGTCAAAGAAAATACATTGATTGAAATCTCATCCGCCGAAGATCATCGCTATGATTTGAAACCAGACATCAAAAATCCAGTGATCGCCCTGGGTCATCACTCAGTTGAGTCAAAGATTTACGCTCTGACCGATTCTCATGACCTCTATGAAATCCAAATAAAAAATAAGACGTTCAATATTCGATCTCTGGGAAAAATTTCCAATATGCCACAAGATATGGCTGTCCAAGAAATGTGGATCAATCCACAAACCGCCCATCTGGTACTGGCACTCTCAAAAGAAGATGATTCAATTTTAATGACCATAGATCCAAAAAATTTGTCTGCGACATTAAAGACCCTGGCACTCCCCGGACTTGCAATTAAAGCAGGATTTTCTGTGAGCAAAGATTTACTGGTTGTCCTCGACCATAAATATCGACTGCACGTCATCGATTGGGAAAGAGAAATGGTCTTGGGAAATTATTATCCCAATCAATATTTTCAAGATTCCCAACTATTCTCCCACGCCCCAATAGGATTTGGATTTTCCAAAGATTATTGTTACCTCTTAGATGAAACGGGAGGACTCCATCAATTATCATGGAAAGCCAATCCCCAAGCCATCCTGATCGATCGAGATGTCAAAATTGCAAAAGGCAAAGTCATACTCCAATGGAAAAGCCCTGCTCCCAACTCCAATACGTTATATCTGGCCCAACTCGCTGTCACACCTCAAAGAACCATCACCCAAACCAAACGAATCATTCCTCCAACACAAAATCAGCAACTAGAAATACCGCTCAATGATATAGAGATGGCATCCAAAATTTTTGACTTGAGCCTCATGTCCATTCACAAGGACACCGGTAAAATCCTCTCTCCATCGGTTCAATTTACCTTAGAAAAGGGGGATGAAAACTAATGTTTGATTTTATCTATAGAGTTTTTTCGCATGTTATTTGGCAAAGGCAGCAATATCTCATCAAGAAAGATTTTCAGTTGAGATATATTGGGCTACTGATTGGATTTGCATCCATCATTTGTTTAATTTTTATCGTCGCCACCAAATACTATATCAATATCAACTTAGGGGCTCTCATCGATTCAGGGCTCATATCTTCAGATATGGCCACTCAATTGATCCATCTTGAAAAGGGAATTCTTTATAAAAATTTGTTAACCATTTTTCTGATTCTGATTGTTACGATTACGGGAATTGGTATTTTTATTACCCATCGAATTGCAGGGCCCATATTCGCCTTGGAACGTCGCATGAAACAAATCTCGAGAGAGGGAATTCAATCCACAGAGTTTCGAGTCAGACGAACAGACGAATTTCAAGAGCTGATCGAGGCCTTTAATGACATGATCATTTCGTTACAAAAACAAACTCAAATAAATTCTGAGAAATTGGACCAAATTTATAGATCTTTAGAACCGATCGTAAAAAATTTAGAAAATGGTCGATCAGACAAGAAAGATTTACAAGAGCTGCACAAAATTCAGGGGTGGATTTCCGAATCTCTCGGAACCCAAAATCCTGAATACAAGAAAGCAGCATAACTGTGAAGGGGGGAAATATGAAAATGAACCTAAAAGAACTGAAAGGGGGAAATGCCATGAAACCAGTCGGAGAATGGGTCAGTGCCGCAAAGGCATGGATGAAAAAAGCAGTGGATGTGACTTTCCAAGAAGGGAAGGTCTTGTCCATTCGCGCCAGAGAAGCTGGAAAGTTGACTGCCTTAAATGCCCAGAAGCATAAACTTCAAAAGGAGTTTTATGATGTCTCTGCGCAATTGGGCCAACAAGTCCTGAGTCTCTCCAGAAGAGAGGAACATCAAATATTGACTCAACCCAAAGTTCAAGAGCTTTTAGAAAAAGCGCGTCATCTGGAAACTGAGGTTAACGGACTTGAACACAATATTGATGTTTGCAAAAAAGACAGCAATGACGAAGTAAAAACAATTTACAAGAAAGCCGCCTAAAGCGCGCTTTTTATTGACTTTGTCTGCGCCCCATTTCTATAATCGGGCATAGGTATTATGGTGTCTAAAAAGGGGGCAGATATGAAAAAAATAATTATATTTGGTTTGTTCTTTGCATTACTCGCATTTATATCAGCGCATTCTTTTGCAAAGGTTCAAATTAAGCAAAAATCAAAACCAAAGCAGACCGCCAGTCAAAAAATAGAACTTAAAAAAGCGGTGCTACAGCTATCAACTGCCAAACCATCTCAAGCAGCTTCAAACACTTCAATGAAAAGTTCTGCACCATCCTCCGCTCAAATTGTCATCACTCAAAAAATAGAACCGCCCAAAATTATTGCTGCTCAGACGACCACCTATCCCAGATCTTCCATGAATCGCGATATTGTGGTCCCACAAGGAACCAGAGAAGCCTTAGGGTCTTTTGAATACCGATATCTGTCCGAATCTCATCTTGGAACCAATGTTTACTTACAGGGACGTTATGGGCATTTTGAAAATTGGGAATTCTTGGGAGATGTCAGCGTTTTTCCTCAAACCCAAGTGGGCGTTGAATTTGGTGGTATTCGTGCTGGATTTCTG
This sequence comes from uncultured bacterium, assembly GCA_964507905.1. Taxonomy (GTDB): domain Bacteria; phylum Bdellovibrionota; class JACOXK01; order 2-02-FULL-40-11; family 2-02-FULL-40-11; genus CAZDSE01. The sequence goes on from CAZDSE010000035.1 coordinate 10,942, forward strand.
TACAAAGCGCTGTCTGAAAATGAAACCAATCCGGACCTTGGACTCGGACTCAAAATTGGACTCTTGGGTAAAGGAATCTACTCTTTGACCAAAGACAATGATTTTGCCCTCATGCCAAACATCATCGCCAAAAAACAAATCGCTGATCGGCTGAGCATGATTGGAGAACTGATGCTCGGAGTTGGAAATAATGAAGCGGGGATTGCGTCCGCAGCCGTCGAGGAAGGCGCGCTCCTGGATCCGG
>CAZDSE010000036.1:0-6266 GCA_964507905.1 uncultured bacterium
ATTCGATGAACGATATGTTAATTTTCCCACGTTTAAGGGAAATCCCGAGCTACAACCCGAAACGTCTTGGGATGGAGATCTGGGCTTTTCAACCGAGCGAAATGGGTTCAAAATCGAAAATGCATTTTTTATGTCTTCGCTAAAAAACTTAATCACCCAAAGGAGCGTTTCTCCATCTCTCATGACCTTGGAAAATCGCAATCAAAGCTTCATTTGGGGCAGGGAATTTTCAATCGACTCTGTCACTCCAGTTTGGAAATCATTTTATGCCTCTTTCAATCACACCTGGCTTAAGACCGATCTCCCATATCGTCCGACGCATATTATGAATAGTTCCATTATATGGCAGAAAAATTTCTATAAACTCTTCTTGAATCACCAATGGACAAGCTCACAATCCACTCCGGATCCCTCGCGCCCAAAACTTTCTTCGTTTCAGGTGATCGATTTTGGATCCGAGTATGAAATTTACAAAAATCTTCTCTTTGATATCAAAGTAGAAAATCTATTTAACGCAGCCTATGAACGGATCGCCTACTATCCCATGCCCGGAAGAACTTTTACGTTTCAACTGACAGGAACGTTATGAGTCGGCCATTTATTCTTGCGCTTTTGATGATTGGCTCTTTTACCAGTGCAGAAAATTTTGCACCCAGAGTAATATCACTATCTCCCGACATGACCGAACTCATGTACTCCTTAAATCTAGATGATCACCTCATAGGAGTTTCTCAATTTAGTGATTTCCCTCCAGCCGCCGCAAAAAAGCCAAAAGTGGGCAGTTTTGTGTCGCCGAATATGGAAAAAATTTTAGAGTTAAAACCCAATTTCATATTGGCAAGGGAAGGGGCCACCCCTCCTCAATTGATCTATGTTTTAAACAAACAAAAGATTGAGCTTCTGATGTCCAAAGCCACCTCAGAAACAGATATTTTTGAAAACATCCGTATCCTGGGAAAAAAGTTTAAGAGGGGAAAAAAAGCCGAAAAAATCATTTCAGATGAACAAAAAAAACTGGCTTCTTTGACAAGAAAACTCACATCTGTCCTGACTCCCTCTGTCCTCATTCAAATTGAGACCCATCCTCCCATCGTCGCAGGACAAAACACTCTCATCGCCCGGGCCATAGAGCTCGCCGGTGGTAAAAATGCCGCTTCTGAATTTGGTCAATATCCCAGACTTCAGACAGAACACATTTTAAAATTAAATCCTTCCTTCATCATTCTGTCCGCTCCCAACACTTCCGATTTTATGGATTATTGGAAAAAATGGTCTCATATGGAGGCCGTTCAAAAGAACCGCCTCTACACCATAAACGCCGATCTTCTCAGTCGCGCGTCTTTACGGTATTTTGAAGGGATCACGACCTTGGCCAAACTTCTCCACCCCGAACTTAAGAACTTATGAGGATTTTAAAAATCGCGCTCTCAGGCATTTTAATTTTGCTCATTCTAACATTAATTTCCCTCTCAATGGGATCCACCTGGATTTCACCGTTTCATTTCTTTGATAAAAATGTTTCTGATATTGTTTGGTCTCTTCGATTTCCAAGAATCCTTTTGGCGATTGAAGTCGGTGGAGCCTTGGCGGTGTGCGGTCATATCCTTCAAATTGTTTTAAGAAATGATCTTGCCGATCCCTTTATTTTGGGCATCTCGGCAGCTTCTGCCCTGGGAACGGCCATTGGATTTATTTTGGGTGTTTCATTCTTAAGTATTTCTGCTCTTTCTTTATTGGCTTCTCTGTGTTGTCTTTTATTTTTAGTTTATTTGTCCAAAAGATCAGAAAACTTGTCTCAAGGACTTCTTCTGTCTGGGATTTTAATTGGTTTTCTGTGTTCGTCCTTGGTGAGTCTCTTTTTAATATTGGCCCATCCATTTGAAGGATCTCTTTTGTTATTTTGGTTGATGGGCGGACTTGCAAAGCCCTTTCCCATTGAAACCATTCTCATTTCACTGGGACTTATTTTATGTTTGGTTTTGATCGCCCAATATCGGAGTCATTCGCTGAACCTTTTAATCTTAGGCGACGAACATGCTCAAGTTTTGGGCTTGAACGCCCGTCGCGAAAAAAATATTTTTTTAATCTTAGCATCTCTTTTAACATCCATAGCGGTGTCACTGACTGGGATGATTGGTTTTATTGGGCTTATGATTCCTCATGCGGTTCGGTTTCTATGGGGGATCGACTCGAGAAGCGGCATCGTTCTTAACTTTTTAATGGGGTGCATCTTCTTGGTCACCATCGATACCGTCATCCGAACTGTATTTACTCAAGAAATCCCCATTGGCACCATTACTTCTCTCATCGGTGCCCCATTGTTTTTGGCCCTCATGTGGAGGAAAAGATGATATCGACACCCATTTTAAAATTTGAAAATGTTTCTTTCAGTTATCCTGAGGGCTGCAAGCCCGAAGGATCTCTTTTAATTTCTCCCGTTTCTTTCGATTTACAACCCGGAACTTTTGTAAGTCTCCTTGGACGAAATGGAGTTGGGAAAACAACTCTCTTAAAACTCATGGCAAACCTTCTTCAGCCGGTGACTGGAGATCGTCATCTGGAAAACGTCCCATTTTCTCGTTGGTCACTTCAATCGTTTGCAAAAAAAGTGACTTATCTTCCATCTTCTCTGGACTGTCTTTTTCCCATCCAAGTAAAAGATCTGGTGATGTTTGGCCGTGCCCCCTATTTAAAATCGTTTTCAGTTGAATCAAAACACGACGAAGATTGCGGTTTGAAAAGCCTGGAAACCACTGAAACGCTTGATTTAAAGGATCGTTATTTCCAAACGCTTTCATCGGGAGAAAAACAACGCGTTCTTCTGGCAAAGGCTCTCGCACAAACCCCAAAACTTCTCTTGATTGATGAAATCACGGCACATTTGGATCCTTCTTACCAACAATCGCTTCTAAAACTTTTAAAACAAATCTCCCAAACGCAACACATTGCCATTTTTATGGTGTCGCACAATGAAGAGCTCTCTCAAATGTTTTCAGATGAAATATTTGTGCTTAAAAACGACGGGCTTTCGATTTATGATCGGATGGATCATGCTATTTAAGTTTTTTTTATTGTCCATCGCAATTCATGGATTACTCATTGTATCGACCCATGTCATTCCGAGGGCTGAAAGCCCGAGAAATCTCATGGCCCCTTTAGAGATCCTTCGTCGCTTTACTCCTCAGGATGACAATAGCTATTCTGCATCGGAACTTAAACAATTGGCCCAGGATGCTTTCACCCAAAACCCATTGCCCACATACCCCCCCATGGCTCTAAGCTTAAAACAAGAGGGGACCACACACATAAAAGTAAAACTTTCAAAAGAAGGCACAATAGAAGATCTTATTCTCAAAAAGACTTCCGGATCTCAAATTTTGGATCAAGCAGTGAGAGAGGCGGTTTCGCACTGGAACCTCCCCAATCCAAAAAAAATTAGTGTTTGGCTGGATCTTCCCCCATTTCATTTTCAACTAAAAGAAAATACGAAAACTGAGCGCATGAGTGGCGCGCCATAGACTGTTCATGGAGTTGATGAGAATTTGGGCTGGACAATGTCCCTAAAATAGGATAGTTTTAGGGACATATTATGAGCATAAAAGATACTCAATCTATTGTAAACACAGTTAAAAATAGAATATATGGAAATGGCATGGGTTGGTGCTTTACCCAGATGAATTTTGTTGACCTTAAAAACGATGAGGCCGTCAAGAAGGTTCTACTTAGGCTCAATGATGCTGGGACGATCAGACGGCTTGCAGATGGCCTCTATGAATATCCCAGGCAGCATGACAAGCTTGGTACCCTTCCACCACAAATAGATAAGATAGCCAAAGCCATTGCCCAAAGAAATGGGATTCGAATCCAACCCTCGGGAGCCTATGCTGCAAATCTGATCGGGCTTTCTGAACAAGTTCCTGGGAAAGTTGTTTTTCTCACTGATGGGTCATCAAAAAAACTTAAAATTGGTAAGCAAGAAATCATATTCAAAAAAACTGCGACAAAAAATATGGCTTCAGCAGGAACCCAAGTGGGCCTGCTCATCCAAGCGTTGAAATATTTTGGGAAAAAAAATATCGATGAAGTGGCTTTATCACGGATTAAAAAAATCTTAAAAAAAATAGACCCAAAAGACATTGCAAAAAATATTAAGTACGCACCTCAGTGGATCAGAGGTCTGGTTAACAAACTTCTGGAGACCAAATGAGCAAGCTTCATTTGCTGTCCAATGCTGAGCGAAAGGACTTCTTTGAGGCAGCCGCCGGACAGCTTGGCATAGCCTTTCAGATTATCGAAAAAGATTTTTGGGTTGTTTGGGCGCTTGAAAAATTATTTGCAATTCCAGAGTTGAAAAACCACCTGACATTTAAAGGGGGTACTTCCTTATCCAAGGTTTACAGACTCATTGAAAGATTTTCTGAGGACGTGGATATTTCAATCGAGAAAGAATTTTTTGGATTCAAAAACCAAAAAGACCCTGAGAAAGTGATGGGTACAAATAAGCAAAAAGCTGCACTGATGGCCCTGTCTGTCGCTTGCACTGACTATGTGGGCACAAAACTATTATCTCAGTTACAATCTGATATTAAAGCTCAGCTCGGTACCGAAAAAGGATGGTCCATTTTTATTGATCCAGAGGACAACCAGACCCTTCAGTTTGAGTACCCAAGCCAAACTCCCAAGAGCGGATACATCAAGCCCTCGGTCAAAATTGAAGTCGGCGCCAGGTCAGAACATTGGCCTGTCAGTGACCACAAGATTCAAAGTTATGCCAAAGAGGCATTGAAAGAAAAGGTCACCGAACCAGCGGTCACTGTCAGAGTTCTTGATGCTGAGCGGACGTTTTGGGAGAAAGCAACGATCCTTAACCAGTATGCACATCTGCCCAACGATAAAAAATTGTCTCCAAGAATTTCCAGACACTATTACGATTTTTTCTGTTTGCTTGGCTCGTCAATCAAACAAAAAGCGGAAACAAATGTGAGCCTGTTAGACCGCGTGGCCAAGCATAAAAGTATTTATTTCGCCTCGTCTTGGGCGCACTATGAAACTGCGAAAATCGGGACTCTTGTGCTTGTTCCCCCCAAAAAGATTCGTGCGGACTTAGAAAAAGACTATAGACAAATGAACGAAATGTTTTTTATGGATGTCCCCGAGTTTAAAAATATCATCGCTATTATAGAAAAATTTGAGACTGGTTTTAATAAGAAATCAGCGTAAAACAATGAACAGAAAAAAAAAAAAAATCTAAAAGAAAATGCGAAAACTAAGCGCGTGAGTGGCACGCCGTAGACTGTCCATGGAGTTTTGAAATGCATAGGAGATGGCAACCTTATGCTCGGACCAACCTCCCCCCAAGCTATAGAAATTTTGAGTTTTATCATCAGATATAGACAAGCCACTTTGAACCACAACCCCATTGTTATGGACGATTTCTAATCCTCCATGAAGCTCGCCGTGTTTATTCCATGCCTGTTCCAACCGCTTTAAAGCATCGAACGACAAAAATAAAAATTGATACGCTTGAAACCGAGACCCAATTCCCACGGATCGATAGGCCCCTTCACGATGTCCCAATACATTATGCGCCACTAAACCCAGTTGAACTTCAGGGCTCAGTACTGCAAATGACCCCAAATCCAAATTGACCCATTGAGATTCAATATCCGGAGCATTTTTAATAAAATATTTCCCCGTCATGCCCAAGGAAAATTGGGGAGTCACCACTTTGGACAGTGCCAGATGAAACGCAGATTCTGATGTGTTTCCATCGGATATGTCTTTTATTTTACGATGGAATCCAAAACCCGCAGCAAAAAGTTCACTGTGGGAATCCACAACAGATCCTCCATACACCCACGTTGCATTTTCCAGTTGATTGGGGACAAAAGAAGAGACTCCTTCAATGGAATAGCGTTTTGAAAACGCAAACGCCGCTGGATTATAATAAATGGACTCATTCAGTCCCACCGTCCCCCTGAGCGCCCCCGAAAGCGCCACCGCCCGGGTTTGCGCCAGGTCTTGGGCCAAAAGAGACGGGCTTAAAAGCATAAACAAAAAAATAAAATATTTACGCATTGGATTTACAATAGTGATATTTTTTTGGCTTTACAACCCCATTTTTCTGGATTAAGTTTCAAGCTTTTCATATGGACGCCAAAACAAAGAATACATTTAAGAAGATCTTAACGGATCAATTGGAGCAGCTCATTAAAGAAGCATCTCAAACAGTTGAGGAGCTGTCCACAAATACGGACCGGGAAGTT
>CAZDSE010000036.1:6276-9261 GCA_964507905.1 uncultured bacterium
ATCTGAAGATCATGACCGAAATTTTATGTTGAGAATTCGAGATCGAGAGCGAAATTTAATTGTAAAAATACGTGAAGCATTAAATAGATTGGAAAAGGGGTCATTTGGCATTTGCGAATCCTGTGGTGGAAAAATTTCTGTTCCAAGACTCAAAGCAAGACCCGTAACCACACTCTGCATAGAATGTAAGGCTGAAGAAGAAGAAAAAGAAAAATCAGCATAAAACCCATGAAAATTAAAAAAGCAGTGATTCCGGTAGCTGGACTTGGAACAAGGCTTTTGCCTGCCACAAAAACCATTCCCAAAGAATTACTCCCGATCGTGGATCGCCCGTCCATTCAGTATATTGTCGAAGAGTGTGTTCAAAGTGGAATTGAACAAATTATTTTTGTAAACGCTAGGGGAAAAGAAGCCATTGAAGATTATTTCGATACACACATTGAAATAGAGACCATTCTAAAAGAACGCCACAGAACTGATCTTTTGGAAGAAATACAAAAACTCTCAAGACTTGCCAGCATTGCCACGGTTCGACAAAAATCCCCTCTGGGATTGGGTCACGCCATTTTGTGCGCCAAAGATTTGGTCGGACGAGAGCCATTTGTGGTGCTTTTGGCAGACGATGTGATTGATGCCGAAGTCCCGTGCGTTAAACAGCTTATTCAAATTTATGAGAAGGAAGATAGCAGCGTCATTGCACTGATGAGAGTCGAAAAATCCCAGGCTCATCTATATGGAATAGCAGAAGCCAGCGTTCAAAAAAATAATTCCAGACTGTATGCTATTAAAAATCTTCTGGAAAAACCGTCCATTCAACCTCCACCCTCTGACTTGGCCATCACTGGGAGGTATGTGCTTACGCCAGAAATTTTTGATGTACTTGAGAAGACCTCGCCTGGAACAGGTCAAGAAATTCAACTGACCGACGCCTTGGTTCGGCTCCTGAAAATCCAAAAAATATTTGGATATCGCTATGAAGGGCGCCGGTTTGACGCGGGAGATAAATTTGGTTTTTTAGAGGCCAATATCTATTATGGCCTTAAGCGTCCGGAGCTTAAAGATAAACTACGTCGTCTATTAAAAGAGATGGAGGAGTAGCTGTGTTTTTTAAATTTATTTTTGGTTGCTCTCTTCTGTGTGCCGCTCAGCTGAACGCATTTATTCTTCCCGTTCATACCATACTGGAAAATAACGCATCATCTAAAACCGGCCTTAGGAATGCCGTGCTGGTCAATGACATTCAATTTTTAGAAGGCTTTTATTCACCACTTACTTTCAGTTGTAAGGAAAACATTTATTATCAAGCTCCGAAATCCCTCCGGGTGGATATTTCTTGCGGAAATGTTGTTATGGTTCTTTTGTCTTCTGAAAAAAATAGAAAGCTCGTTTATAATAAAATCGTTAATGACCAAGAAGTCCATCCTCTTCATTATCTCTTAAGTTTATTTTTAAGCTCCGATCTGAATGTGCTGCTTCCATCTCTGCACCAAGCCCAATTTATTGAGGCCACTGAAAAAATTGAAGCAGATTTAAAGACCTGGGAAGTTCAATCGACCGTTTCATTAACAAGGCTCGGTCGCATTGAAAAATCGATCCCCACCAAACTAGAAAAAAACTTGGCCTACTTGATTCAAGGCGATCATAAACTTTGGCTGGAAAAAGATTTATATCTGCCCCAAAAAATTGAATATCAAGGACAAATCCTATTGTTCCAAAAATATAAAGATTTGGGCACCATTGGTCCCAAAAACTCTTTTAAGTATCCAGAGCTCATCCAAATTACAGAAGAAGACATCCCGGGGGTCACTTTGCAATCGCAATATGGTTCGATTCTTTTAAATACCAAATTGAATTCAAACGTATTTCAATCTTCTACCGCCTTAAAACGGGCTGCCACTGCGTTTGGCGATGACGATGCTCCAAAAAAAGAAGTTTTGGAAAAATTCATTTCGCAGTATCGTTAGACCATGTCACATCCCTTTGCCGAAGTTGCTGTCCCGCTACCGGTTTTTAAAACTTTTCATTATGGAATTCCTGAACACTTGTCTGTTCATCCAGGATCTAAAGTGTTGGTTGAGTTTAAAGGGAGAAAAATTTTTGGGTACGTGTTGTCACTGTCTGACTCTGCTCCCGTCTCTCGAACAAAACCCATTCTCGAAGTAACTCAGGAGACACCATTATTTGATCAAAAAACTTTAGAATTTTTGAAGTGGATCAGTAACCATTATTTAACGCCTTTGGGAGAAGTAATTAAGACAGCATATCCCGCTTTGATTCGAAGTAAAGCAAATGCAGGCACAAAACATTCTGAAGACCATTGCGCAGCCCGAGCGGGCATGGATTTTTGCCCAGCGGGCAAAAAGAGCGAGGGCGAGCATGAGCGCCAACTCTCGCAGGGAGTTGGACGCGTGTCTGAAGAAAGTTTTGTGCCTGCATTTGCAATAACTCCAGATCAAAGCCTGATTTTAAAAGACCTCACCACAGCATTAAATATTAGCGCCTTTAAATCTTTCTTGCTCCACGGTGTCACCGGGAGTGGGAAGACAGAAGTGTACATTCAAATTATAAAGAAGGCGCTGGCTTTGGGCAAAAAAGCCATTGTCATTGTTCCAGAGATTTCTTTGACTCCGCAACTGCTCTCACGATTTGAAGCTCGGTTCCCAACTCAAATTGCAGTTCTTCACAGCAGACTCACCCCTGCCCAAAGAAACTCGGAGTGGCAAAAAATGAAGGATGGCAAAGCCGATATCGCCATAGGGGCCAGAAGCGCCATTTTTGCTCCTCTTAAAAATATTGGAGTGATCGTGGTGGACGAAGAACATGATTCTTCATTTAAACAAGAAGAAAAATTTAGATACCATGGTCGCGATGTGGCACTGGTCCGTGGACAATTTGAAAATGCGCTCGTCATATTGGGATCTGCCACTCCATCATTAGAATCCTATTATCATGCCAAACAGGGAAAATATGCTTTATTGTCACTCA
>CAZDSE010000036.1:9271-11113 GCA_964507905.1 uncultured bacterium
AGCGACGCATCTTGGATCGGCCGCTCCCCAATGTGGAGCTTATTGATCTCAGAAACTCCAAAGAACGCTTTGGTGAAAAATTTATTTTGTCAGCCCCGTTATTGGCTGCACTGGAAAAAACCATTTCTCAAAAAGAACAAGCTTTGCTTCTTTTAAACAGAAGAGGTTTTGCTCCCTTTTTGCTCTGCCAGGAGTGTGGGTATTCTGTGCGCTGCCCTCACTGTTCTGTCGCACTGACGGTCTATGCCCAAAATCAAAAGTTGATCTGTCACTATTGCAATCACACGATCCTTTTTCCTAAGGTTTGTCCCGATTGTCATAGCGATCAATTGTTTCCGATGGGGCTTGGCACCGAAAAAGTAGAATCCCAACTCAAAGCCCTCTTTCCCACGGTATCCATTGACCGCATGGATCGATCGACCACCCAAAAAAGACATGCCATGTCTGATATTCTGGATCGATTTTCCAAGGGCAAAACCCAAATTCTGATTGGAACCCAAATGATCGCCAAAGGCCATGATTTTCCAAATGTAACGTTGGTGGGGGTATTGCTTTCAGACATCTCTTTAAACGTTCCAGACTTTAGAGCTCCCGAAAAAACCTTTCAACTCCTCACCCAAGTAGCTGGACGGGCGGGAAGAGGTGATAAAGAAGGGCAGGTCATCATTCAAACCTTTAATCCCAATCACTATAGCTTACAGCATGCGATCCATCATGACACCGATGGCTTCTTAGAAGAGGAATTGTCGTACCGCAAGGAACCATCATATCCTCCTTTTTCAAAGTTGGTTCATCTCAAAGTCTCGCATGTGGATCAAAAAAAAGCGTATCGGAGAATGGCTCAAGTCGTCAATCAGCTAAAAGACATTCAAGCAAAAAATCCAGCATTACAGACTGTTCAAATTCTGGGTCCTGCACCATCTCCCATTTTTCGCATAAAAAACAAATTTCGTTTCCACACACTTTTGAAATGCCCTCATTATTCACCTTTAAAAACACTCTTAAATCATTGGCTAAAAGACCCCTCTCAATCGGTGGCAAAGCCAGCGGTTCACATAGATGTCGATCCCTTGAATCTACTTTGATTTCAATGATATGCTGATTGCATGCTAAAGATTATTGATCGCTACATTGCAAAAGAATTTATTAAAAACGTCTTTCTTTCTATTATTGTTTTTTCTTCTTTATTTTTGCTCGTGGATCTCTTGCAGCGTTCGATGAAAGATGGACTCACCCCTGCGCTCTTTAAATATTCTTTGCTCCAGGTTCCATACATTGTATCTCAGATGGTTCCCATGGCGTGTCTCATTGGGAGTTTATTTACATTGTCGCACTTGGCTAAAAATTCTGAGCTCATTGCCATGCATGCCTGCGGCATTAGCATTGAAAGATTGTCTTCGATGATTCTCATTGTGGCATTGCTTTTTGGTATCATCAATTTTTATGTGGCAGATGCCATTGTTCCTCCATCGCTCAAGCAAGCCAATTATGTGCTTCATGTCGATGTCAAAAAACAGAAGGAATACCAGATTTTTAAAACGAATCGGATTTGGTACCGATCCAAAAATGCCATCTATAATATCGACAATTTCGATGTGGGCCAAAAAACAGTTCACGGCATTGATATCTATTTATTTGATGATTCTTTTAATCTCATCGAGCAAATTGTGGCTGAACAGGCCCAATTTGATGGCTCCAACTGGACTTTGTTTCAAGGAAAGTCGACCACCTATATCGATAATTTCCCAATCACCCACCAATTCCAAAGCAAGACCGCCGAATATATTTTGGAAAAACCAGAGGACTTAAAAGAGGTCGGAAATTTAGAGACCATGAGCTATC
>CAZDSE010000037.1:0-7071 GCA_964507905.1 uncultured bacterium
GGCCAAAGAACTTGTCGCTGAAGGAACGATTGGCACTCTATTATATATTAGAGCTCGGTATGGAAATGGTGCCAGACTTAATTTTGAAAAGGAATGGAGAGCTCAAAAAAATATATCTGGGGGTGGCGAATTAATCGACCAGGGAATGCATTTGATTGATTTATCTCGATGGTTTTTGGGAGATTTTACGAATGTCACTGGTAATTTAAAAACCTATTTTTGGGACATGAAGGTTGAAGACAACGCATTTTTGGCGTTAGAAACACCATTAAAACAAATGGCGTGGCTGCATGTGAGCTGGACAGAATGGAAAAACTTATTTTGTTTTGAGATATTTGGTAAGACTGGAAAATTAGAAATTAATGGTCTTGGAGGGAGTTACGGGGTTGAAAAATTAACGCTCTATCAAATGTCTTCAGAAATGGGACCTCCCAAAATCTCTCAATGGGAATTTCCTGAAGAAGATCGATCTTGGGAACTTGAATTTAAAACATTTGAGGATTCCATTATCAAATCGGATTATTCGAATCGAAGTTTATCCGATGCCTATCAGGCACTGTCTATCGTAGATCGTGTGTATCGGGAGAGTCACGTATGATTATTGTGCGAAGTCCTCTTCGAATTTGTTTGGGGGGTGGGGGGACCGATCTTCCTTCTTATTACACAAAACATACTGGATTTGTGATGTCGGCAGCCATTAATCAGTACGTTTATGTTATTTTGCATCAGACATTTGAAAAGGATATGATCATAAAATATTCCAAGATGGAACGCGTTAAAACCATTGATGAGATTCAGCATCCAGTCATTCGTGAAGCCTTAAAGCTGGTTGATGTTCATCCATCTTATTTGGAACTTTCAAGCCATGCCGATATTCCTGCTGGAACTGGGCTTGGGTCATCAGGAAGTTTTACAACGGCATTGCTCAAAGTTTTGCATACCTATAAAAGGGATCTTCTATCGAACAAAGAACTTGCCGATGAAGCATGTCATATTGAACTCGAGCGATTAAGAGAACCCATTGGGAAACAAGATCAATATATTGCGGCTTTTGGAGGATTAACCTGTTTTCATTTCTATCCCGATCATGCAATCGATGTGAGGCCGTTACAGATTCCAAAGGAAATTCTATATAATATTGAAGAAAATCTTCTTCTATTTTTTACGGGATACTCGCGCAGTGCGTCAGCTGTTCTAAAAGAACAAGATGACAAAAGCAAACAAGGGGATCCCCAAATGATTGAAGGGCTTCACATGATTAAAGAGCTGGGTATTTCTTCTATGAAAGCGCTTCTCAACAATGATTTTAAAACATTTGGAGATTTGATGAATGAACATTGGCAATATAAGAAGAAACGATCTCCCATGATGACCAACCCTCAAATTGATGAGTGGGTTGAGGTCGGACTTAAAAATGGGGCGCTGGGCGGTAAGCTGATCGGTGCTGGAGGAGGCGGATTCCTCATGTTTTATTGTGAAGATAAGGCAAAACTCAGAAATGCCATGAGAAAGATCGGCCTTCATGAACTTAGATTTCATTTTGACTTTGAGGGGACAAAGGTCGTTGCCACATGACAACCGAAATATCTCGATATTCGCTTGTGATCCTTGCAGGAGGACTTGCCAAGCGATTGGGAAGTCAAACTCAACACACACCAAAATCACTGATTCATGTCGCAGATGAGCCATTTATAGATCATCAACTTCATTTAGTAAAAAAAAATGGGATCCAAAAAGTAGTTATCTGTGTTGGACATCTGGGAGACCAAATTAAAAATTATGTTCAAGACGGGAGTAGATTTGGCTTGGACGTGTCTTATTCTTTTGATGGCGCCATTCTTTTGGGTACGGGTGGGGCCATTAAGAAAGCATTGCCATTATTACCAGATATTTTTTGGGTGATGTATGGAGATTCTTATTTGGATACATCTTTTTGGCCAATTCTAAATTTTTTCGAATCAAATAATAAATTGGGTTTAATGACTGTTTTACACAATCAAAATCTGTGGGATAAGAGTAATGTTTTGTTTAATGATGGGATTCTTAAGAAATATGACAAAGAAAATCCATCACCCGAGATGCGCCACATTGATTTTGGATTAAGTCTCTTTCGAAAAAATGCATTTAATGAGATTGTGGAAGAATCGTTTGGTTTGAGTAAGCTTCAAATGAAACTTGTTCAAAAAAAGGAATTGATTGGATTTGAAGTTTTTGAGAGATTCTACGAAATTGGTTCGATAAATGGCCTCAAGGAGGCAAACGAATTTTTCATAAGCCGGAGGATGTGATGAAGACACTCAGTGATTTAAAGGTTAAAATATTTGCAGATGGTGCGGACGTTGAATCATTTAAAAAATTATCCAAATTGAGCCACATTAAAGGATTTACAACCAACCCAACTCTGATGAGGCAATCTGGGATTAAACATTATGAGAGCTTTGCGAAAGAACTACTTAAAGAGATCATAAATAAGCCAATTTCATTTGAGGTATTTTCAGATACATTTCCTGAGATGGAAAGACAGGCGCATAAAATTTCTTCTTGGGGAAAAAATGTGTTTGTGAAAATTCCTATTTCAAATACAAAAGGGGAGTCTTCGATCCCATTGATTGAGAGGCTCTCGAATCAGGGGCTTTCTCTCAATGTGACTGCCATTACGACTTTAAATCAGGTCTCAGCGGTGACCGGCGTTTTAAGTCCCCGTGTTTCTTCCATTGTGTCCATATTTGCAGGACGAATTGCCGACACAGGTCGGGATCCCGTTCCAATGATGAAAGAAGCAGTCGGCATTCTAAAGAATAATGAACGGGCAGAAGTTTTATGGGCCAGTCCCAGAGAGCTTCTAAATTTATTTCAAGCTGAAGTCAGTGGATGTCATATTATTACACTGGCAGATTCTGTTCTAAAAAAAATACCCATGATTGGAAAAGAACTGGAACATGTTTCATTGGATACCGTAAAAATGTTTTTTAATGACGCCCAGCTATCCGGATTTTCTTTATAAATGAACGAAAGTTTTAATAACTCTATCAGTATCGTGGGTCTTTGGCACCAAGGAATTGTTGCGTCGGCAGTACTTGCGGATGAAGGGTATCATGTCGTCGGCCTTGATCGGGATTCGAACAGGGTTCAACTTTTGAAAGACGGAAAATCGCCAATTTTTGAACCTGGTCTTGATGAATTGTTACAAAAAAATATCGCTCGCAAAAAATTAAAATTTAGCAGCAGTTTTAATGATTCGATCATAAGGAGTTCCTTCGTATTTCTCATGCTCGATACCCCAGTTGACGATCAAGATCGAGTTTAATTGCATGAATTTGAAAGAGTCATAGATGATCTTATTCCCTTATTGAGAACGGATGTCACAATCTTAGTGACCGCACAGGTTCCAGTGGGTACGTGTGATAAAGTTGTGGAAAAAATTAAAAAATTACGTCCAGAGCTTCATTTTGGATTGGTTTATTTTCCTGAAAATTTGAGATTGGGCAATGCCATTGAGCTTTTTAGATATCCAAATCTTCCTATTCTGGGAGGGACAGATGAGGCGGCCTGTAAAAAAATTGAATTACTGTTTTCATTTATGAAAAAAGATTTTTTAAAGACCAATTTAAAAACAGCTGAAATGACAAAACACGCCTTGAATAGTTTCTTGGCAACGACCATTGTCTTTGGAAATGAACTGGGCAACATATGTGATGAGGTGGACGCCGATGCGCAACTGGTGGCCAAGGCATTAAAAATGGAACCCAGAATTGGTTCCAAAGCCATGATTTCTCCTGGCATGGGTTTTTCCGGAGGAACGTTGGGACGTGATATTCAGACACTGCGTAGAGTGGGGGATCAAAAGAAAATCGGTACAATTTTATTGGACGCCATTTGGACAGCCAATGATTTTCAGAACAAAAAAGTGGTGAAACAAGTAAAGTCTCACTTGGGATCTCTAGAGGGAAGGTGTATCTCAGTTCTTGGGCTGACCTATAAACCGGATACGAGTACTCTGAGAAGGTCCGTGGCATTAGAAATTATTCAAGAACTGCTGCAAGAAGGAGCCATGATCAAAGCCCACGATCCAAAAGCCGATCGGGAAGAATTAAAAAAATATACTGGATTTACTTTTTACAATGATCCATATCAAGCGTTGCTTGAAGCTGAAGCAGCTGTTTTTGTGACAGGATGGAAGGAATTTCAGTCACTGGATTTTTGTAAAATCAAACGATCTATGGTAAAGCCTTACATCTTTGATCCACAAGGCTTATTTCAACCGAGTGTTTTGGGTGAACTGGGCTTTACTTATGTGGGAATTGGAAGGGGGACCGGATGAAAAATATTTTAATCTTGATCTTTGTATGGTTTACAATCCAGGCGTCCGCAGAAATTCGAGAAATAAAGTCCATGAAAGAAATATTAAAAGAAGTCGACTCGCAGACTCTTTTGGTTTTTGATTTGGATAATACACTGATGGAACCCCTTCAAAGTTTGGGAAGTGATCAGTGGTATTATTATATTATTAAAAAATATAAAGAAGTGGATAAGCTTACCGATCAAGAAGCGTATGACAAATCTGATAAGGTTTGGAACCAAAGTCAATGGTTGGTGCAAGTCAAAGCGGTCGAAAGTTTTACCCCTGATCTCATTCGTAAACTGCAAAAAAAGAAAGTTAAGATGATGGGTCTAACGGCCAGAACCTATGATCTTTCAGAAATTACATTAAAGCAGTTATCGAGTATTGGTATCAATCTGGGGAACTCTGTTTCTTCACAGGACATGAAGTTTAAATTGAAAGATACGGCACATTACAAAGATGGCATTGTTTTTCAAGGAGAACACAATAGCAAGGGAGATGTTTTTGTAGAGTTTTTAAAAAGAGTAAATTTGAAACCCAAAAAAGTTGTCTTTGTTGATGACAAGCAAAAGCATGTCAACAGTATGGAAAAAGCCTTGGGGGAGGCCAAAATTAAATATGTTGGATTTCGATATGGCGCAGCAGACGAGAGGGTCGAGAGATTCAACAAGGATTTTGAAGACTATGATCTTTTTTGCAATGGCAACTGGACCCCACAGGCTGAGGAGAAGTTTAAAGCCAAACGAATTCCCTAGGTTTCGCTTTACATTGGTTCTAAAATTAGTAAAATCATAATTTTTCAAATATATGTCTAGACAAAATATAAATCTTTCTCCCATTGAAACGTTATCGATTTTGGATTTTGATGGAACAGTAGACAAAGCACTATTGCCAAAACTTTCTAAAGAAGAATTGGTGAACGCCTATCGATGGATGCTCCTGACCCGCCGGACAGATGAGCAAGCCATTCGATATCAACGACAAGGCCGGATTGGGACATTTGCTCCATCCACGGGTCAAGAAGCAGCACAAGTGGGTGCGGCACTGGCCATGACCAAAGACGATTGGTTTATTCCATCATTTAGAGAGCTGGGGGCTCATTTGGTGAGAGGCCTGGATTTAAAAAATTACTTTTTATTTATCATGGGATTTGAAGATGGAAATAATTCCATTCGAGGAACGTCCAACATGGCGATTTCAATTCCAGTGGGGACACAGTGTAGTCATGGGATGGGAGTGGCGTGGGGATTAAAGCTCGATCATAAAAAAGCCTGTGCGGTTGTGTTTTTTGGGGATGGTGCCACATCTGAAGGCGATTTCCATGAAGCGTTAAATTTTTGTGGGGCACTGAATTTGCCCTGCATTTTCTTTTGCCAAAATAATCAGTGGGCCATTTCTACTCCACAAAAAAAACAAACCAAGTCTCAAACCATTGCGCAAAAAGCAATCGCATATGGTGTTTCCGGAATTCAAGTGGACGGGAATGATTTTTTTTCTGTCTATGTGGCAGTGAAAGAAGCATTGGAGCGGGGTCGTCAAGGAAAAGGGGCCACACTCATTGAAGCCATCACTTTCCGACAAGGGGTTCATACGACTGCAGACGATCCAAGCGTATATCGGGACAAAAAAGAAGAAGAAGAGTGGAAGGTGAAAGATCCTTTGGCCCGATTTAAAACATATTTATTAAAAGAAAAAATATGGAGTGAAGGTAAAGAAAAAGATTTAGAAGAAGAGCTCAGTCGTCTGATCAAAAAAGGATATGAAGAGGCCGAACATTATAGAAATTCAAATCCAGATCCCTTGGCTTTTTTTGATTATGTGTATGAAACCATTCCGCCTTATCTCAGCTGGCAAAAAGAACTCACCAAAAATGCGATTCAAGGGCGAACCGTCATTAAAGGAGCTTCGGAAGCCCGTCAAGGTTCGGGAGGGGCCGCCGCCGTGGGTGAATTAGAGGAGGCAAAAGATTAGTTATGGCAAAAACCGAACGACTGACCATGGTCGAAGCCATTAATTTGGGATTGAGAGAAGAAATGAAGCGAGACAAAAATGTCCTCATTCTGGGTGAAGATGTGGGGATTAATGGCGGAGTCTTTCGAGTGACAAAGGGACTCTATAATGAATTTGGGGGCGACCGAGTGGTAGACACGCCACTGGCCGAGTCGGCCATTGTGGGTGCCTCCGTGGGATTGGCTGTGTATGGAAAGCGACCTGTTTGTGAGATTCAATTTAGTGGATTTATTTATTTGGCTTATGTTCATCTTCAATCGCATGCGGCGCGAATGCGTCTTAGAACTTTTGGGGCTCAAACAGTCCCGATGGTACTGAGATCCCCCTACGGTGGCGGTATTCGTGCATTGGAACATCATTCGGAATCGACAGAAATGATTTACACCCATATTCCAGGATTGGTCGTTGTGATTCCATCCGGTCCCAGAAAAGCGAGAAGTCTGATTAAAGCAGCGATTCGATCCAATGATCCAGTTATTTTTTTAGAGCCGTCATCTATATATCGATCATTTCGTGAAGATATTCCCATGGATGATGACGATATTTTTCCCATTGGAAAATCAGAAATTGTGCGATCGGGATCGCAAGTCACAGTCGTGGCTTATGGAGCGATGTTGCAACTTACAAAAAAAGTGGTGGAAAAGTTGGTCTCCGAAAAAGGATACGACATTGAACTCATTGATCTACTGACCATCTCTCCCATGGATTATGAAACAGTC
>CAZDSE010000037.1:7081-11057 GCA_964507905.1 uncultured bacterium
TCATAGAGAGTGTGAAAAAAACAGGGCGATGTGTGATTGTTCACGAAGCGCATCGAACCGGTGGATTGGCCGCCGAATTAATTGCAAGAATTAATGAATTTTCATTTTTATCTCTTCAAGCGCCTGTTGAACGAGTGACAGGTTGGGATACGCCCGTTCCTTTTTATTCACGAGAATCTGTTTATCTTCCCGATGCAGAAAGAATTTCTGCGTCTATAGAAAAAACAATTCATTTTTAATTTTCTAATTTTATTTTTCATTTTATTTCCGACGAAAAATTAAACTGATTTGAATCATGATGTCATTTTTTTCGAAGATTCTGTTTGCTTTTCCAAAGAAACATGCGATAGTAAAATTAAATTGACGCAGTTAAAAACAAGGAAAAAAAATATGGGAACTGTCAAAGAATTTGTAAAACACAATTATCGTCATTTTAATTCTTCGGTCGTGGTAGATGCGGCAGAGGCATACATTAATTTTCTAAAGAAGGGCAACAAGATGATGGTGACTCTCGCCGGAGCCATGAGCACTGCAGAATTGGGGCTTTCTCTGGCTGAAATGATCCGAGAAAATAAAGTACACGCCATTACGTGTACTGGGGCAAACTTAGAAGAAGATATATTCAATATGGTGGCCCACGAACAATATAAAAAAGTTCCACACTATAGGAATCTGTCCGCAGAACAAGAATTGGATTTGTTGAAAGATGGGATGAACCGTGTGACCGATACTTGTATTCCTGAAGAAGATGCCATGAGAAAAATTGAGCATAAAATTATAAAGCTTTGGCAAAAGGCAGATAAAGATAAAAAAAGCTATTTTCCACATGAGTACATGTATGAACTGATCCGAAGCGGGACATTAAAGGAACATTATCAGATTGATCCCAAAGATTCATGGCTCATTGCTGCGTGTGAAAAAAATCTCCCGATTTATACTCCGGGTTGGGAGGATTCTACATTGGGAAATATTTTTGTTTCCAATATCATCAAGAAAAATATTTCCAGTTACCATTCAGTGAGATCGGGTTTGGAATACATGGGGCATCTGATTTCATGGTATCGTGAAAATACTCAAAAACATTCAATTGGATTTTTTCAAATTGGTGGCGGAATCTCAGGAGACTTTCCAATTTGTGTGGTGCCGCTCATCACTCAAGATTTAAAGGAAAATTGTAGACTCTGGGGATATTTTTGTCAGATATCAGATAGCACGACGTCCTATGGATCCTATAGTGGTGCGGTTCCCAATGAAAAAATTACTTGGGGAAAATTGGGTCCAGAAACACCACGGTTTGTCATTGAATCGGATGCAACCATTGTGGCCCCACTCATTTTTGCGTACGTCTTGGGAAAATAAGCATCCTTGAAAATTGTAATCAGCGGCTCAACTGGATTTGTTGGTTCGACGATTACATCTTATCTTGAATCACAAAGACATCTTGTCACCCGATTGGTTCGGGCGAAAACTCTCAAAGATCCAAATGCAATCTTTTGGGATCCAGAAAGAAAAATCATGGATTCAAGAAGACTCGAACACCAAGATGTGGTGATCCACCTATCTGGAGAAAATATTTCTGCATTTCGATGGTCAAAGGAAAAAAAAAGAAAAATTCGAGAAAGCCGAGTGGGATCGACCGCATTTTTAAGTGATGTGATAGCCCATCTCAAAAATCCCCCTTCATTATTAATGGTTGCATCTGCGGTGGGATTCTATGGGTCTTCATTAGAGAAATGCGATGAGTCAATCTCACAAGGGACTGGGTTTTTGGCCCAAGTTGTCGCGGATTGGGAAAAGGCCACTGAATCTGCTAAAAAAATAGGCATTCGTGTCATTCACATGAGGTTTGGAGTGGTGATTGGAACGCAGGGCGGAATGCTGGTCAAAGTGCTTCCTTTATATAGATGGGGATTGGGGGGTATTATGGGGAATGGGACGCAAGTCATGAGTTGGATCGCGCTAGAAGAAATCCCTGAGCTTATTTCTTTTATGATTCAACATCAAAATCTTTCAGGGCCGATCAATGTTGTATCTCCAAATTCCGTTACAAATCAGGAGTTTACACACATTTTGGCTACCAAACTCCATCGACCGGCGCTATTTCATACACCCGCCTTTATTTTAAAATTATTGATGGGGGAGATGGCCAATGAAACGATTTTAAGCAACACACATGCCGTCCCCAGAAAACTCATTGATGCCGGATATGAATTCAAATTTCCAACATTGCTGCAGACGTTAGAACATTTGCTTTAGTTTTTTGGATTTGGTAATGTCACACTCAGCACTTAGGCTGCTAAAGATGTCCTGAAGAGACGATAGCGTCAGCGTGTCTCAAAGGACATCTTTAGCAGCCTGAGAGCGAAGGAGGATCCAATGAAAAAAGGTATCATGATTCTACTCGGTGTTGTGTTCATGACTTCAGCAGTTTTTGCATTTGACGACATGTCTTATCTTTTACTTTCGTCTTATTCCCCGGGTTCTGAACCATCCACCACATCTGAAGAGTTTATTAAATCTGAAGATTATAAAGAAAAAGCAAAAAAGATTGTGGCCGAACTTTTATTCAGTCTCTATTTGAACCATGCCAGGATGCTCAATGTGATCGACTGGAAAATAGGAGATTATTCCAATTACAATTTGGACTTGGGATTTTTTGGAAAAGGAAAAGTTCACAAAGAAGCCACCAAGGAAGAAGGGAATGCACTTTGGGTGGTCACCACTGCAAAAACCCCAGCGGGTGATCAAAAAATCGAAGCCCTGATCGATCGAGCCAATGCAAAAATTTTAAAACTGATCATCAACGGCAAAGAAGAAAAATATCAAGACCATGATCTAGAGGTCACGTTGAGAGAAGAATCCCAAATCACTGTTCCGGCGGGAACGTTTAAGGCCATTCACCTTAAAATTAAAGACAAAACAGAAAACATGGATATCGAGTCTTGGCTCAATATGAAAGACATCGTTTTGGAAGGCATGGCAAAGTCCATTATTAAGAAAAATGCGTTCATAACGATTACCACTGAGCTGACAGATTTCGGCCGAAAAAGCTTAGAAGTTACGCCGTAAGAATTTGAATCATATCGTTGTGCAGAATGCCGTTTGAAACAACGATTTCTTGATCATAAATCGTTGCGCTACCTCCATCATAATGGCTAATTTTTCCGCCGGCTTCTTGGATGAGTAAAGTTCCAGCGGCCACATCCCAGGGTTGAAGACGCTTTTCCCAAAAGCCATCAAATCGTCCGCATGCCACCTGACACATATCCCATGCAGCAGATCCACTTCGCCTGATTCCGTGGCTTTTTTGTTGGAAGGGCTCCATGAGAAGGACTTCTTTGTGAATCAGTTGACCTTTTTGATACGCATATCCGGTTACAAATAACGCATCTTCCATGAGCGGGGTTTTAGACACATGAATTTTTTTTCCATTACAAAAGGCCCCTTTGGATTTTTCTGCTGTAAAAAGTTCTTTATGAATGGGATCGAAAATAACACCCCCAATTATCGTTCCACCCTGTTCAATGCCAATGGATACCGTAAACAGTGGAATGTGATGCGCAAAGTTTGTGGTTCCATCCAAAGGATCAATGATCCATTTAACAGATGAGGAGGTTTGATGAAGTCCGCTTTCTTCCGCCAGAATACTGTGATCGGGGAATTTCTTATGGATGATATGAATGATCTTTTTTTCTGCTTCCTTGTCCGCGATGGTGGCGAGACCCGCGTTTTCTTTTTTTGCAATCTCTTTTAAATTTCCATAGTGAGAAAGAAGAATCTTTCCAGCTTCTTTGGCGGCTTCAATAGCAGTGGTGAGCATTATTTTCACCATATCTCAATACGATTTGACATGCATACAAAAAATCTTCATAATGAAGTAAGGTATCGTTTCTATTAAGAAAAATTAAATTATGATTCCAACTTATGAACCCAGCAAGTTTTATAAGAAACGCAGGGAAATTTGGGGAATTGTGTT
>CAZDSE010000038.1:0-3180 GCA_964507905.1 uncultured bacterium
AAAAGGCAATTGAGACCATGTTGCGATTGGGACTGATTAAACGCTCTAAAGAAGGAGCTCTTCAACAAGCCAATGAACAAGTGACAACGACTGTCGATATTTCAAGTGAAGCCCTAAAACAGTTTCATCACGAAATGATGATGCTTGCAGATCAATCATTGAGAAATGTCTCTATAGACAAAAGAGAGATTACCAGTGTCACTTTAAATATTGATCTTCAAAAGATGAAAAAAGCAAAAGAATTGATTCGAGAATTTAGGATTCGTTTTACAGATTTAATTGAAGAAGTTCCTGGTAAAGAAACCTATCAATTAAATATTCAATTTTTCCCACTAACCCATGAACAAGGAGGTTCCTCATGAACTCTAACCATAAACTCTACCTATTGGCGTTTTTTGTACTGCTGATTTCACCTTCTCTAATGGCGGAAGGAGGACATGCCGGAAATGGGGGAGATGTCGTAGTGTGCCGGAACCCACAGAATGAAATTACATCCATTGAGCTATTGGACTATTACGAAGGCAGATCATTTCCTCCTCATGTGACACCCAGCCTGGGAGATGCTTCCTTAATCATCGATCAAAAGATAGAGATCGCCCTTCAGCGTCTTTCTAGATTGGATTCCAAAAGAGCAGAAAACTACAGAACAGAAGCGAAAACTTTTCTTGAAAAAGCCTATTTTGAAAGCGGAAGTGAACTTATCGATATTCCAGATTCAAATCATCTGATGTATCCTAATGGGTGCAAAGTAGAACAAATTGTTATTGCGAAAGGGGATGGATCGATGTCAGAGGATTTTTGGCATTTATGGGTTCCAGAGGGGAAAGACTATGTTGTTAATGAAGATTTGTGGTCGAATCCATTATTTAGTGATGATCATAAAGCGGGTTTAATTCTACATGAAATTATTTATAAAGAGGCCAGACAAGCATTTAAACATATTTCATCCATTTGGAGCCGCCATTTTAATGTGATGGTTTCCTCTACTCTCCTACAGGAGTTTTCCACCAAAGACTATGTTCAATTGTTAAATAAGATCAAATTTAATTATTTTAGCCATCTGGGATTGTGGCTTCAAACAAAATATTGTAAATTTTATGACTCAGGGAGTATTCAATCCGCCAATTCAGTATCTCATCCTGTGTCTTATGATGCTGCTGGTGTGTATAATACGATTAAATTTTTTGGTACTGAATGGCGCATGGCTTCTAACCAAAGATTGGAGTTTTATGTCAATGGCTTATTAAAACAGTTTTTTATTGCCTATGGTTTTTCTGCTTATGTTGCCACACCGGATCGTAAAATAGTATATGTTAATTCATTCGCGTTTGATGAAAATGGAAGAATTACGGAAGTTATGAGATATGGCAGCGGCGATTTCTCTATCATCGATGAAGAACTTTCTCAAAGGGTCAATGATATTCTCAATGCTTTAGAATCTGTGAAACCTGATCCGACTCGTCCTGGACAGACCATCACTGAGCGTATTCATTTTAGTCTTAATTCTTTTCACGGTCATGAAGAATATAATTTAGATCAATTTTTGTTATTTGGAGAGGCTTTTTTAAGTTTATCAGAATCCGAAAGAGAAATTTTGAGACAGAGGAAATTAGTGGTTTTTATCCAACAGGTTCTGACTAAGACAAGTGGCTTTTGGCTTTGGAGTAAAAAGGAAGACGAACAGCCGTCAATCCTATTGAATAAACAAACAAGCAACAGTCCTAGTTTCTATGCCTATTATCTACATATTTACTTTGACAATAATTCTAATGAACAAAAGCTTATAACCAAAGAACAAATTCTAAATGAACTGAGAAAAATTATTCGAGGAGAATAAAATCATGTTAGTGTGAGGTGTGACATTGACTGAAACAAAAAGATACGTTATTTACATGACCCTGTGGCTTTAAGAAGATGTCTTTTCTTGACCTTGTTTCTTTCCTTGATCTCAATCCAAACGTCCGCCCAAGAAAATGAAACCAAAGATTTTGACCAGATCCTAAAAGAACTGTCTCAGAAATATTCTGAATTGGATATGAGTGGTCACCAAGATGCGAAGGTGCAAGAAGACCTTCAGAAGTTTGCGAAAGTTTTAAGATTACACGAACCGGACTACCATCCCCAAACCGAAGAAATTTCTTATCAGCGAATCGGAAGAGCTCGAATCTGTCTTAACCGAATTGATGCAGTGCTGCCCGAAGAGTCTCAGGCCAAACGTATCATTGGTGAAATGATGCAAATTCTAAACTTATTTAAGAAGGAGTCTCCGGATTCCCCGGTCATTCACTCCTTATCTGTCTTATCTGGCGATGCCATGCATGTTTTTTCAGGGGTGAGATATGCGGCAACTCCGATGGTGGTATCCATAGAAGGAGGGTTGTTTGATGATGGACTCAAAAAAAGCCATCCCTCCCGAGTCAAGGCAGCGGAAATTTTAAAACAACTCCAAATCGATGATTATGACTATTATGCGAAAGATGTCTCTGAAATGATGACGCGGTTTCATGAGGTTTTAAAAAATGTGGATTTGCTCCTAAGTGAAGTGTCGGGACTGGATATTATGGAGGATTCAAAATCTGAGGTGATGGAAGGACTTCAATCCCTAAAAAATCTTTTGGAACATACGTTCGCAGTTTTAAACGTGGAGAAAAGTCCCTGTCCCGCTACACTTTTGGACTCGTTCGAACTGAAAATCGATATTCCGGCCCGTGAATTCAATGGATCCGAAATGCGCTTGCCTGGGCAACTGATGCCAGCAGACTTTTATTTGGCCATTTTCTTTAGTGATTTTTATAAGACAAACGATGGTGGGAAAGCACGAAAACCCAGAATCTTCTTGAATGGTGATCACGATGAACTGCTTATTTCATTTGACTATAAAGTGGCTGTGAAAGATCCACGATCCGGAAATCGTTGGACCGTTCCATGGGCAGTGCAAGAAAGACTGGGAAAGTCCTGGCCCATGATTTTGGCAAAGCTCTATTTTGAAAATCATTTGGGTGCGACGATAGAAGTGATGGAAGAAGGTCAAGCTCCACTTCGTTATATGATCCATATTCCACTGGAACCTGAAGCAAGCGCTCACATGGCAAATTCTTTACAGGCATTGGAACCCAATCCATGGGTGGATGTGACTGTTTTTAGCACCAGAGATGTGGCGAGTCGGATAGTGGATACATT
>CAZDSE010000038.1:3190-4495 GCA_964507905.1 uncultured bacterium
ATAGAAGAAGAGTGAATCAAGTTCGGCTAGAATATTATTTACTCGGATATGAAAGAGATCATGGGTTCAATTTTGCAGAAGTGGGCATTAGACAGAGGGATGTTGCACAAAATCTTAGAATTTTACAAAACTCCGTGGACTTTACATGGGACACTGCTACTGTTTTAAAAGCTTTTGTCGAGCGAGTACCGCGAGAATTAAGACGCCAATCAAAGTAATAAAATCCCTTTTGACTAGAATCAGCCTTTCATATATAACCGGCCATTGTGATCGGTGGAAGAGGGTCGATTTTATGGGGGCTTTTAATTTACTTCCTGTGTGTGTGTCCCGCCTGGTCACAAGAAATCAGTCCAAATCAATTAACCTCAGATGAACGTGCGGCATTGTTCGCTGGATTGCATCACGTGTTGGCGGGAAAAGTAATTGCTATCCCATCGACTATTGAAGATCTCAATTTACAAGAAGATATTGAATCCTTTATTCGAACTTTAAAGCTGAAGGATTTCGAATATGTTCCTAAGACAGATCAAATTGCGCTGGCTCGATTGCAAATGGCTCTTTTTCGGATTCTACAGATCAAAGAAAAAATTGCGTTACAAAGTCTTCCTTTGGCCGTAGCCGCCGATGTGAATCGAAA
The DNA here is from genome assembly GCA_964507905.1 of uncultured bacterium. Classification (GTDB taxonomy): domain Bacteria; phylum Bdellovibrionota; class JACOXK01; order 2-02-FULL-40-11; family 2-02-FULL-40-11; genus CAZDSE01. The sequence continues at coordinate 3,828 of CAZDSE010000038.1, forward strand.
TATGAAAGACATCATTAATACGCTTAAACTCTCCATCGATATGGTTCAAGGGGATGCGGATCCTCTGACGTGGATCGAGATGGAAGCGTTGGTTCGCAATATTCGTCTATTGGCCAATGAAGCCCAAGATACGGTTTTGGGTGGAGAATTTGGTCGAGGTGTCTTTTTTGAGTATAATATTTTAGAAAGACCCGCGCGTAATCCCTCATTCTTTTTTGTTCAAGCGTTGATGGCCGACTATTTTAATACAGATCCACATAATCAAGTAAACCACCAAATTCGCATAGATCAAGATCAACACCTCATTCGATTGGATTTTGAATATCGGGTCGATGACCAACGGTCCATTCTTCCTTGGGATAGTCGCGAAAGACAGGGGGGTGGATTTTCAGTTCTGTTGGCCATGAAATTTTTTGAGAAACGAGGGGCAGCAATGACGCTGCTGACCAATGAACGTGGGGACGTAACCGGATATTCTGTGACCATTCCCTTTGTCTATGTGACGAGAGCCTATGACGAGTCTCAATGGATTCCGATGACCGCGCAAGAAATTCAAGATATCTATGCAGGGATCAGATTCGCTGTGGATGATCGGATGGAAATTGTGCGACAGGGAATTACGGATACTGAAAAAGTGCCGGATGATTTCATTCGAGATAGAATTATGC
>CAZDSE010000038.1:4505-10873 GCA_964507905.1 uncultured bacterium
TGATTAATGGCAGAAATCAATGTTTCTTTCCATCGAGCGAGGCAGAGATGGTCTCACGCCTTATGGATACTTTGGACCATGTTCGTTCTTTGAGTCAGGAAACTGATTTTGATCCCGAAATCCGAGACCGCATCGTTCAGATCAAAAATATGTTGGAAAGCACATTGTTTGTTCTAAGACGGGAAAAAGTAGTTTTTGATCCAGCCGTTTTGGATTCATTTGGAGGTTGGTTAACCCAATTGGCCAATGAACCTGATTTAAAACATTTGATTCAAATGGGGTCCGTTTTTGAATCAGATCCACAACAGATGGATCGTTTTTTTTGGATGGCCCTTTTCGGTGACTTTTATGATGCGCCCGAATTTGGATGTAAAGCCAAAGCTCCGAAACTCATCTTAGATACCGTCAGCAATGAACTTGTTATGAAATTTTTATACCGATCCAAAGCCTTTCCCAGGCAAGAAGGGAGATATTGGACGACTCCGTGGGCGGTCCATGAACGATATGGAAATGGATTGGCTGTGGCCTTAAGCAAGGCTTACTTTGAACATCACATGGGAGCGAAATTTGAAGTGATCCCAGATGAAGAGGCGATGCCATTAGGATATCGAATGCGAATTCATCTTAAAGAGAGAGGGGATGAAACCAAAATTTTATCTACAACACCTAAGCTTGGCTTGCAAATTGAAGTCATGGATCAAAAGATTGAATCGATCGCAGCGGTGGTTGAGGAAAAATTTAGAGGGAGACAAAACGTTCCAGTCTCTGAATTTGAAGATCACTTAAGAGAATTATCCAGAGAGCGCCGATTTGATTTTGCAGATGTGGGTGTGGATCCCATTCGGGTGGCGCGAGAGCTTTCCAAGATTTCAGAGTCAGATGTGGGATTGGCTTGGTCTCGAGCAAATGTTTTAAAAGTTCTCTTGGATCTTGTGACCCGAGAAGTAAGGCGCAAAGTCAAATAAATTTATTTAAACTTTGATCCCTGTTTCGTGTTCCTTCTTCTAAATTCTTCGTCAATCTTAAACAACACTCGTCCTTTTTCCAAAACCCATCTTGGAGCCATGAGCTTTGATGGCTCCGCATCTCCCGTGACTCGGTGGATGATCAAATTTGAGGGGAGCTTTTCAATCACATCACACAGGAGCTGAATGTATTCGTTTTCTTCAAAGACTTTAAATTTCTCTCTCTCAAATTCCCCTGCCAATTTTGTATTTTTGATCACATGTAACACATGCAATTTAATTCCATCGATGGGGAGATGAGAGATCTCGTCAATGGTTTGATGCATCATCTCTATGGATTCCCCTGGAAGTCCCAAAATAATATGTGCGCAAATTTTTATATTTTTTTTGGCGCGAGTTTTTTTTAAAGCATCTTTAAATTGTTCGTACGTGTGCCAGCGATTGAGTCTTTCATTGGTCTTGTCATGAATGGTTTGAAGTCCAAGCTCAATCCAGGTTTCAAACTGGGATTCTTTATTTTTTCTATTCGTAATTTCTTCTAATAAATCCACTGCTCCTTGGGATACACAATCGGGTCTTGTGCTGACAGATAGTCCGACTATGTCTGGATGATTCAACGCTTGCTCATATCTGTCTCGAAGAATTTCGACTCTGTCATACGTATTGGTAAACGCTTGAAAATAAGAAATGAATTTGGTTGCTTTATATCTTTTTCGCATCCGCTCCATTCCTTCGGTGACTTGGTCGCAAATGGATAATTTTGGATTCACTCCAGGCGCTCTGGATCCCTCATCACAATACGTGCAGCCGCCTATGGCCAATGTTCCATCTCGATTGGGGCAGTCGAATCCTGCATCCAAAGATATCTTATAAACTTTCTCTCCAAATTTTTCTTTTAGATAGTCATTCCATGAATAATAATAAGGTCTTACACGAGTCATGACGATGACCTTAACGTAATAGGATATCCTTGACAATAAGGAGAAACATAAGTTAGCAATAACTGAATTGTATTCAGATTTTTGGATTTTTATCGCCAAAGGAGAAAAAAATTTATGACCCATATTATTGCAGAACCTTGTATCACTGTGAAAGACAAAGCCTGCGTTGAAGTGTGTCCCGTGGATTGTATTCATGAAGCAGCCGATGGAAGTTCTCCTCAATTATATATTGACCCTCAGGAATGCATTGATTGTGGGGCGTGCGTTCCCGCATGTCCGGTTGAAGCGATTTTTCCGATGGAAGAAGTTCCAGAAAAATGGAAGTCATTTAATAAGGTTAACTATGATTTTTTTGGTAGGCCCTTACCGTAAAAGGAGTTTACATTTAACTGTGGTTCAGAGAATTGCCATAGGTCTTGCTCTCTTAATTTCGTCATCCATTCAAGCGGCCGATATCAAACAATATACGCTGACCCGTGATGAAATTCTCAGTGATCCCATTGACTGGGCGATCGAAGAAAAAGGGGTTAATTACAAAGTTCGTAGCCAAGTGGTGGTTGATCGGGATGCCTCAGTTTTGCAAGAACTCTTGCCTTCGGTAAAAGATATTTTATTTGCCAAGATATTTCCTTGGCCGTTAACTTCAGTGAATTATGATGGAGAATATCAATTAAAAGCCAATCTCCCATTACAAACGGGGAAACAGTTCGATCTTGATTTTCAAGTACTGGATGATCTTAATGAAGAGTTTTATGATGTCTATTATACACTTCAAATTCCAACTTTAAGCAAACTCTTCCTGGTGGTTTCGTCTTGGGAGATTACGGTTCGGGTTCAACCCCATCCAAGGTTTAATGATTTGGCAATCATCGATATTAGCAGTAATTTGGTGATCAATGATTTCTTTTTGGGGTTGGAAGGCGCCAAAGCAAAGCTCCGGATCGATGAGGTTTCTGTCAAAATAAAAAAAGATTTGCCCGGTCAGCTTGCAGATCTTAAATCATTTCTGGAAAATTTATAAATGAAAGTCGCTATTAATGGGTTTGGGAGAATTGGGAGACAAATTTGCAGACAGGCTTTTTTTTCAAAAAAGCCTGTCCAAATAGTTGCCATCAACGACCTAAGCCCGATTGAAACGAATGCCCATCTTTTAAAATATGATTCGGTGCATGGAATATTTGCCCCAGATGTCGAGGCCATGTCCGATGCCATCATGATCGGCGACAAAAAAGTCAAAGCTTTGAGGATCCCCAATGCATCTGATTTGCCGTGGAAATCTCTCAATGTGGATATTGTATTGGAATGTACCGGTCGTTTTACGACAAGAGAACTGGCAGAAGAGCATTTGAAAGCTGGGGCCAAAACAGTCATTGTTTCAGCGCCATGTAAAAAAGATGATTTAACGGTGGTGATGGGCGTCAATGAAAATCAATACAATTCAAAAAAACATCATATTTTATCCAATGCATCATGCACGACCAATTGTCTGGGGATTGTGACGAAAGTATTGATGGAACGCTTTGGGATAAAAAGAGCATCGATGACAACCATCCATTCCTATACCAATGATCAGCGAGTATTGGATTTGGTACATTCTGATCTGAGACGTGCGAGAGCCGCAGGGTTATCGATGATCCCAACAACATCGGGTGCTCAAGAAGCGGTCGTTCGGATTTATCCCGAACTGAAAGGTGTGTTTGAAGGATATTCTGTCCGCGTACCAACGCCCAATGTGTCGCTAGTGGATTTGGTGTGTGAAGTCAAAAAAGAAACCTCCGTCTCAGAAGTGAATCAGGTATTTAAACAAGCGGCCTCTGGAAATTTAAAAAAATATTTGGGTGTGAATGACAAACCCCTGGTGTCGATTGATTTTTTGGGCGACGAACGGTCTGCGATTTTGGATGCGTTATCGACACAAGTGATTGGGAAAGATATGGTTAAGGTCGTGGCCTGGTATGACAATGAAGTGGGCTTTAGTGCCCGGATGCTCGATCTCGTAGAGATGATCGAATGAAGATGATTTAATGATTAAGTATATAGATGAATTACCCATTGATGAAAAGCGAGTGTTCATTCGTGTCGACTTCAATGTCCCCATGAAAGATGGCCAGATTTCAAATGATGCGAGGATTAAAGCATCACTTCCCACCATTGAATATGCGATTCAAAAGGGATGTAAAATTATTTTGGCATCGCATTTGGGAAGACCCAAAGGACAAAAATCTCCAGAGTTTGGTTTGGAACCTGCTGCACAACGGCTCATATTGTTTTTAAAAAAAGAGGTTATTTTTTCTGAAGACTGCGAGGCCAATGGGAATAAAAAAATAATCCAAGATATGAATCCAGGAGATGTGCTGCTTTTGGAAAATTTAAGATATCACCCGGGAGAAGAGGCCAATAGCGCCCATTTTGCCACTCAGCTATCCAAATATGCCGATGTCTATATTGACGACGCGTTTGGTTCAGTTCATCGGGCACATGCATCGGTGGATGCACTGCCCAGGCTCATGAAAGTCAAGGGCGGGGGATTGCTTTTAAAAAAAGAATTCTTAGCATTGTCGGCGCTCTTGGCCAATCCAAATAAACCCTTTACAGTCGTACTGGGAGGGGCCAAGGTATCTGATAAAATCGATCTCATTATGAATTTATTGACGAAGGTCGATCGAATGTTAATCGGTGGGGCGATGGCATATACATTTCTCAAAGCCCAAGGAAAACATGTTGGGGATTCAATGATTGAAGAAAACAAATTGGACTTGGCCAAAAATATTTTATCTCAGGCCAAAGCCAAAAGTGTAAAGATTTGTTTGCCCACAGACCATGTGATCGCAAAAGAATTTAAAGAAGATGCTGAGCGCCAAGTCACCAAAAATTCTGAAATTCCATCGGGATGGATGGGGCTGGATATTGGTCCCCAGACCATCGCTCAATTTGAGCAAGAGTTAAATGACAGTAAAACCATTCTTTGGAATGGACCGGTGGGGGCGTTTGAACTTGCGCCATTTTCAGAAGGGACATTAAAGGTGGCTCAAGCGATTGGGAAAAATACTGGATTTACTGTGGTGGGAGGAGGGGATTCTGTATCCGCCATACAACAATTTAAGCTTCAGTTTACGTACTCACATGTGTCGACCGGAGGTGGGGCGACATTGGAATTTTTAGAAGGTAAAAAAATGCCTGGGATAGAGGCTTTGAAAATATGATGCGATCTAAATTATTAGCAGCAAATTGGAAGATGAATAAAGTAAATTCTGAGGCACTGGTTTATTTAGAAGAATTAAAAAAATTATTAGATTCAAAAAAGACGTTACTGACGGACAAAAAAATAGAAATCGTCATTGCTCCCCCATTTACTGCACTGTCGGCTGTATCTGCTCAGATTCAAAATTCTATAAAACTGGCTGCCCAAAATATGCATGAAGCTCAAAATGGAGCCTATACCGGTGAAATCTCTGCGGAGATGTTAAAGTCCGTGGGATGTCAGTATGTCATTTTGGGACATTCTGAACGACGGACTTTGTTTAAAGAAACAGATGAATCTATTCATCAAAAGATCGTTCAAGCATTGAAAAATGGATTAAATGTTATATTTTGTATCGGAGAAAAGTTGCAAGAACGGGAAAGTGGGAAGACTTGGGATATTTTAAAGACCCAAATATCAAAAGGATTACAGGATATATCCAAGAGCGACCTATCCCACGTTGTTATTGCCTATGAACCCGTATGGGCGATTGGGACCGGGAAAAATGCAACTCCGGCCGAAGTCGAAGAAGCCCATAAATTTATTCGAAAAACGGTGTGGGATTTATACGATATGGATACGGCGTCAAAGACATCCATTATATATGGTGGGAGTGTCAAACCGGATAATTTTAAAGAAATTTCTGGACAACCCAATGTGGATGGGGCGTTGGTCGGAGGTGCCAGTCTTGATCCCAAAACTTTTATTGAAATTTTAAATCAGATGGCATAGGTTAAATTTTCTATGACACCCATTATATTGGTTTTACATATTTTGGTTTGCATCCTTCTGATCCTGGTGGTTCTGCTCCAAGCCGGAAAGGGAGCCGACATGGGAGCCACATTTGGTGCCGGTGGAAGCCAATCTTTATTTGGAACGGGTGGTGCCGCTCCATTTTTAACAAAGATTACAACCGCTTGTGCCGTTATTTTTATGGTGACTTCGATTACCTTGACCATTCTTTCCGCGAAAGAAGCCAAAAAGACGGTGGTTCAGTCCGTTATGACGCCTGCCACGCCGTCAACTTCAGTGCCGTCCACGACAACTCCGATGCCGGAAGCTCCGATTCAAAATCCAACTCCGACAAAGTAAATTTAGAAACGATTGAAAATCCAAAATCAGTTCAGTATAGTGAGCTTCTTATTATCTGTGCTCGGGTGGTGGAATTGGTAGACACGTACGCTTGAGGGGCGTATGGGGAAACCCGTGCTGGTTCGAGTC
>CAZDSE010000039.1:0-10802 GCA_964507905.1 uncultured bacterium
AAGTTCCACTTCTGGGGGGAGACGGCTGGGATTCTTCAAGGCTTGTTGAAATCAGTGGCAATTCTTTGGACAATTCTTTCTTTAGCAATCACTACACAGCAGAAAGCAAAGATCCCCGGGTCGTTGAATTTGTCGAAAAATATAAAAAAGTATTTGGCGAAGTCCCCGATGGGCTGGCCGCCATGGGATATGATGCGACTTTGGTCTTGATTGACGCTCTAAAAAGAACGGCCAATCATACGCCGCAGGAAATTCGTGATGCATTGGCACAGACCAAAAATTTCCAAGCCACGACCGGCGTCATTAGTTTTAATGCAGATCGCGATGCTGAAAAAGCCGCTGTGGTTTTGACAGTCAAAAGTGGGCAGTTTAAATATGTCGCCACGGTGAATCCGTAATTTTTTTTTTACATGAGATTTTGGATTTTTGAGCGAGACAAGGAAGACAAGAAAAATGACCGCAGGCGTACTCTGAAGTACGTCGAGGATCATTTTTTGAAGTCTGACGCAGTCGTAGCCAAAAAGCCGAAATCGAAATAATGGAAGAATTTTTACAACACATCATAAATGGCATCTCTCTGGGAAGTATCTATGGGCTTGTCGCCCTGGGATACACGATGGTCTATGGAATTCTACAACTCATTAACTTTGCTCACGGCGATGTGTATATGTTGGGAGCATTTTTTGGATTTTTCTTTGCGCGTTGGCTGGGGTTTTCACACGAAGCATCTCTGATCGGGTTTGTGCTTGTTTTTTTATCCTCCATGATCGCGTGTGGCCTCACCGGATTTACCATTGAACGCCTCGCCTATCGCCCCCTTCGAAATATGCCCAGACTTAATCTTCTCATTACGGCCATTGGTGTTTCACTCTTTTTAGAAAATGGCGGCCAACTTTTATTTGGTGCCGACCCCAAATTTTTTCCAGAACTCATACCGCGACAAACTTGGTTCACCTTTGGAAATATTCAAATCAGTAATTTTCAAGTCATTGTCATCGGCGTGTCTGTTTCTTTGATGCTCATCCTTCAATACATCATTTTTAACACCAAGACCGGAAAAGCCATGCAAGCCGTTTCGTTCAATCACGAATATTCATCTCTCATGGGAATTAATATCGATCGCATTATTTCATTCACGTTTGTCTTGGGATCTATGCTCGCAGCAGCGGGCGGCATTTTGGTGGGACTATCTTATCCTCGTATAGACCCTTTGATGGGCATCATGTTTGGCTTAAAAGCATTTGTCGCAGCGGTTTTGGGTGGGATTGGAAGCATTCCTGGCGCCATTGTGGGAGCGCTCATTATGGGGCTTTCTGAAGAAATGGTCGTGGGATATCTGTCTTCAACCTATCGAGACGCACTGGCATTTTTATTGCTGATTATTATTTTACTCTGTAAACCCGCCGGGCTGGTTGGACAAAAAACCCATGAAAAAGTGTAATGCAAAAGTGTAAATGAAAAAACAACTCACATTGTTCTTGGTCATTACGTCTCTGCTTCTGGTGGGAAACTGGATTATTCCCTCGATGTTAAATGCCTATGTGTATTTGATCCTGATTTATTGCGGTATTAATATTATTTTGGGAGTAAGCCTCAATATTATTAACGGAATCACGGGACAATTTTCCATAGGCCATGCTGGATTTATGGCCATCGGCGCATACACATCTGCGGCCCTGAGTTATTATGTCTTTCTGCCCTATGCATCCCATTCATTTTTTCAACATGTTTTATTTGTAGTCGCACTGCTGATCGGAGGAGCTGTATCCGCTTTTTTTGGCTACCTTGTTGGTCTTCCTTCGTTGCGTTTGAGAGGAGATTATTTAGGAATTGTTACACTTGGATTTGGGGAAATCATCCGAGTCGTCATCTTAAATATGGATGTCGTAGGAGGAGCCAGAGGATTTACAGGAATTCCGGCGTGGTCTAATTTCTTTTGGATTTATTTCTTTGTGGTGGCGGTTGTGATGACCAGTTTTAGATTAAAAAATTCTTACCATGGACGTGCACTTCTTTCGATTCGCGAAGATGAAATTGCAGCCGAAGCCGTGGGAATTAATGTCACTCAGCACAAAGTGCGCGCATTTGTGTTTAGCTCTTTTTTTGCTGGAGTGGCCGGCGGACTCTTTGCTCATTACATTGGATATTTAAATCCCAGCTCTTTTACATTTATAAAATCATTCGAAGCCATCATTATTGTGGTACTTGGGGGAATGGGATCCATCTCGGGTTCCATTGTGGCAGCGTTGATCACGACCATTCTGCCAGAAGCCCTGCGACCCCTCCAAGAAATTACCCGCTTGGATTTTAGAATGGTGATTTACCCGCTTTTGTTATTGACGTTGATGCTCACCCGCCCCCAGGGTCTTTTTGGAAATAAAGAGTTTTCCAAAGAATTTTTATGGAGAAAAAAACCATGAGCGTCATGTCTTGTTCACATCTCACCATGAAATTTTTGGGGCTCGTTGCCGTGTCCAATTTTAATCTTAAATTAAAAAAAAATGAGCTGGTGGGACTCATTGGCCCAAACGGCGCTGGGAAAACCACCGTGTTTAATATGCTAACCGGCGTCATCACTCCCTCAGAAGGAGACGCAGCACTCAATGGATCAAGTCTGAATGCTCTTAAACCTCATGAGATCACACGTCTCGGGATCGCCAGAACCTTTCAAAATATTCGGCTCTTTAAAAATCTGTCTGTCTTAGACAATGTCCGCTTGGGCCATCATATCCATATAACCTATGGAATTTTCTCGACCGCATTACAATCTGAAGCTCTCATCCATCAAGAGCAAAAAATCAAAGATCAATCCATGGAGCTTCTTCGTATTTTTAATTTAGCCGGCCATGCGGATCTTCCATCTAAAAATCTCCCGTATGGATCTCAACGACATTTGGAAATTGCCAGAGCCCTTGCCACTCAACCCAAAATACTCCTTTTGGATGAACCGGCCGCCGGGCTCAATCACAAAGAAACCGATGAGTTAATGGCCACGATCCAAAAATTGCGAAAGGATTTTGATTTGCCGATTCTCTTAATCGAACATGACATGAAGCTCGTGATGGGCATTTGCGAACGCATTTTGGTCTTAGACCACGGAGAAACGATTGCTGAAGGCACACCCAAGGAAATACAAAGCAATCCCAAAGTCATTAAAGCCTATTTGGGGGATGCCTAAGGAAATTTATGACTGATATTTTAAAAATCAATAATAGCACGGTTGCCTACGGTGCAATCAGAGCACTCAAAGGAATTTCTCTCACCGTACAAGAGGGAGAAATTGTCACCTTAATCGGAGCCAATGGCGCTGGCAAAAGCACCACCCTTCGAACGATCTCTGGGTTACTCAAACCCAAAGAAGGCACGATTCATTTTCGGGCAGAAAATATCGCAGCCTTAAAGCCTCATGTCATTGTCCAAAAAGGAATTTCACAATCCCCTGAAGGCAGAGGGATATTCGCCAATCTTTCTGTGGAAGATAATTTGGAAATGGGCGCGTATGTCCGTAAAGCAAGCGCAGAACTTAAACAAGATTACGATTTGGTCTATGGCCTCTTTCCGATATTAAAAGAAAGACAAAAACAGCGTGCCGGCACTCTGTCTGGTGGAGAACAACAGATGCTCACCATCTCAAGAGCCTTGATGGCACATCCCAAATTGCTTTTACTGGACGAACCCTCTTTGGGTTTGGCCCCCCAGGTCATTAAACAAATTTTCAAAGTCATTCAAGAAATTAATCAAAAAGGAACGACCATTCTCCTCGTCGAACAAAATGCCAACATGGCCCTTCACATTGCCCACCGGGCGTATGTCTTGGAAACGGGAAATATTGTTCTTCACGGCAACGCAAAGGACCTGCTCAACAATCCCGAAGTCAAAAAAGCTTATTTGGGAGATTAGCCTGCAAAACATATTTACAATTAAGTAATTTTTACGTGTGAATGATGTGAGTCACTTGAACCAAACCATTTAAATTCATTATAGAATTTGAAAATGGATTTTGGCATGACAATTGCTAAGCATATGGATCGAAGGTGTTATGAAAAAAGGTGTTCTGGGTGCTTCATTCATTTTATTGTGCGTATTATTGTGTGGGCTGACACTGCAAGCGTTTGCCTCCACGACAGTTTTTAAAACCATTAAAAAAACTGGTGGCGATTTTAGGACTCTTCAAAAAGCCATTGATTCGATCCCCAATGATTTGGTGGCCGCAGATCAAAGTTGGATATTGGAAATTCAAGATGACTCACTGTTTGTGGAAATGGTGGTCATTGAAAAAAATACGGATGCGGGCCATACGATTACCATTCGAAGTGCAGACTCAAATTTACATCCGGTTCTTTTGGTTCAAAGACAAGTAGGAATTTTAGTCCAAAATACATCCTATGTCACCATCGATGGACTTCGAATATTGGGCTATGGAACCGGAGCCACGATTGGAATTAAATATGAAAATTCGGATTATGGCACAGTTCAAAATTGTGATGCTCTGGGATTGTATGTGGGAATCCAAACTCGACATTCAGACTCTGTCACCATACGCAACAACGATGTCCACTCTTGTCAATTTGGGATTTATATTGATGAAGCCAGCGACAATAACCTCGTGGATAATAATTCCATTTATCATAGTGTCACGGGGGGACTGGCCCTATCTTCGGCGACCAACACCCGCGCCATCAATAATAAATTTTTTAACAATGCCTATTCATTGTTTTTTTCAAGTCCCATTCAACCTGGCAATTCCTTTACCGATAATATTCTGCAGGCCGGAGATGAAACAAAAGCTTTATTTTATTCCGAAAATCCTCTCCCTCAAAGTTTTACATCGAATTTTAATGTGCTTTATGCGCCCAATGCCACTATTGGCCTAATACAATATGTAAGTTTTAAAAACCTCAATAAATGGCAAGCCTTGGGACAAGATCAAGACAGCTCGCATCAAAATCCGAATCTCGAAAATCTAAATCCAGAAATGATCGTCACATCTGTCCGAAAGACGGTGGGTAACGCCAATGCAGATTTTGAAACAATCACCGAGGCCCTAAATGCCGTTTCCAAAAATTTAATCGGCGCCAATGAAAGTTGGGTCATTGAAATCCAAGACAGCCGCACATATGAAGAACCCATTGATCTGCATGATTTTCATACAAGCCCGAGTCATACGCTCACACTTCGCGCCAAAGAGGGAGAAACCCCCATTCTTAGAAGTGGACAATGGGACAAAACAGTCGCACTGCTTCGCATGAAATATGTCACATTAGAGGGACTGACCATTGATGCCGGAAAAACGACGTGGGGCATTCGCTTATGGGGATCCAGTTTTTGTACGATAAAAAAATGTCATATCTTTAATGCCATTGGATCCGGCATCACGCTCATTTCTAGCCATTCAAATGTAATCACTGAAAATAGGATCCATCACAATCAACGCTGTATTGAGCTCATCCAAAATAGCAACCGAAATCGCATCGAGAAAAATGCGATTTATCGAAGTAATGGGGGGTGCGGCATTTATCTGTCGTCAGCATCCGTAAATTTGATTCGCGAAAATGTCCTCTTCCACCACAATGCAGCCATTGCCTTTTATTCTGATGTCGGTACTTATAATAAATTCATATCCAATATCATTGTCCACGATTTAAAACGCATCGCATTTTCTATAAACGGCCCAGTTCCTGGTGGCACATTGTTTGATTTCAATACGATTTTTATGCCAGAGGGAGCCATTGGAAGCATCAATGGAAGATTTTATCGAACTCCTGATGAATGGCAAGCACTTGGCTTCGATCGTCACTCGCAGTTTACCGAACCAAAATTTGTATCCACAGAAGAAGGCGCAGAAGATTTTACACTGGTTCCATCTGGAGGCGGATCCAGCGCCTCACTCAGTTCTGAACCAAAAACCGATAACCCAGCGGAAGACAAATCAGAAAACAACAAAGATGACGAGCCCTCCCAAAAACGTCGGTCCAAGGGAGATATCCTAAAAGATTTAATGCATCGGGATGGGTCCAAAGATTAAGAAGAATTGGCACTTACCCCCTCTCTAGACATTCCCCCGCTTCTGGTATAGATCTTGCATTTCATTTAGATCGTATGAAGAAAAAACTTTGGACATACGTAGCAGTGGCTTGGATTGGCGCCAATTTGTGTCACCTGTCATTGGGGTATACAAAAGAACTGGAACTTCTGTGGACGGAGCATAAGCTGGATGATTCAGTTATTTTGCAATTCTCCGATATGAACGAAGACCAAATGGTTGAGCATATTCGAACGCATTATCCAGATATTAAAATTTTATTTCTGGATCTGGCGAATGATAACCTGCCTTTGAACTTAGACATCACAGTCACCAATTTTCCAGAAGATAAAAAAGCAGTCCAATTTTATACAACGCATCCTGAATACACCACTTCTCTCAATACCCACTTTATTGCACCTGGCGCAACATTGCATCCTTACTTTCACTTATCAGATGATTCACTGGACAGACCTTATGAATCCAAAACGGTGATTCTTTTAAATCGAAATGTCACTCGCAGTACGATCATTCATGAGTTTATGCATTATTTTTTAAATCCATCCAATTCAGTACAGTGGGTCGAAATGGAGGGGAAAAAACATCATCCGATCTGTCAGCAAATTTCAGCCCTAGACGACTTGGTTGAGAAAACGACCGTAAAATTGGAAGAAGTGGTTCAGAGACAAGAACAAGCCCTCTCCGACGCAGAAGCCATCGAAAATAGCTCGGGATTTTTTACATTATTTTTAGATATGAGTCGAATGAACCTTCTGATCAACCTGAGTCACTTGGGTGAGGAAATGGATGTCCATCGACTGCTCTACATGTACAGAAGCGAACTCCATCTAACCGAACTGGAATGGAAGTATTTGTCTTTGGGCAATGCAGGAAATAATTTTCAAATGCTCTTAGAAAACGTTCGTCTAATTACAGAAGATTCAAATTTTGTATTTCTCTTATCGACGCTGGAGCTATACCCCAGCCACATTCAGGACAGAGCCCAAAAATTGGCCAAGCTCATCAACATGACTCAATTCAAAGCCAATCTCATGAACATGTGGTACTCTGGCGAATATAAAAAGCTTGAAACTAAATAATAAAAGACCGCATAATCATAAGCATGCCAAAGACAGTAAATCCAAAGTATCTATCGGGGTTTGGAAATCATTTTGAGACTGAAGCCTTGAGGGGAACACTCCCCAAAGGGCAGAACTCCCCTCAAAAAGTCCCTCATGGACTGTATGCCGAACAGCTGAGTGGGACATCTTTTTGTTTGCCTCGTGCGACGAATCAACGAGTTTGGCTCTATCGCATATTGCCCTCGGTTCTTCACAAGCCGTTTAAACACTTAATTCACAAACTTTTAAAATCCACTCCATTTTGCGATGTCGAAACCACGCCAAATCAACTGAGATGGGATCCCCCTCCCTATCCCATTCAAAAAACAGATTTTATTGACGGCTTAATCACTATTGGAGGAAATGGAGATTTAAACACACAAACTGGATATGCCGTTCATTGGATGGTCTGTAACCAATCCATGAAAGATCGATATTTTTACAATGCAGATGGCGACTTCTTGATTGTCATTCAAGAAGGTAATCTTCTTTTTAAAACAGAGTTTGGACATATAGATGTTTCTCCTGGAGAAATCGTTGTGATCCAACGGGGAATAAAATTTCAAGTCACACTGTTATCAAAAATGGCACGTGCCTATATTTGTGAAAATTATGGTGAACACTTTAGATTACCAGACCTGGGTGTGATCGGAGCCAATGGACTGGCCAATCCCAGGGACTTTTTAACCCCTGTTGCCTCTTATGAAAATAAAAAAGGAAAATTTAAACTCATCTCTAAATTTCAAGGAAAGTTATGGGAAGCAGATATCAATCATTCTCCATTGAATGTCGTCGCATGGCATGGAAATTATGCCCCATATAAATACAATTTAAAAAATTTTCAGACCATTAATACCGTTTCATTTGATCATCCAGATCCTTCCATCTTTACCGTACTCTCTTCTCCCTCATCTCAAATGGGCTCATCCAATTTGGATTTTGTAATCTTCCCATCTCGATGGATGGTCGCCGAACACACCTTTCGACCCCCCTACTATCACAGAAATTGTATGAGCGAATTTATGGGGCTTATCTATGGAGCATACGATGCCAAGGAAGAAGGATTTTTGCCGGGAGGAGGCTCAGTCCATAATGCGATGTCTGCCCATGGTCCCGACACTGAGGCCTATGAAAAAGCAATCATTTCAGAATTAAAGCCTGTCTATCTAGAGAATACGTTGGCCTTTATGTTTGAAAGTCGCTATGTGTGCAAACTCACCGAATTTGCCATGAAAACCGCCCAACTTCAGCAAGAATATTACCGCTGTTGGGAAGGGTTAAAATCTCAATTTTGAGAGCCCATCAACTGAACCAAAAATAAAGACAGCTCAGGGACATAGGTAATAATCATCAGAGCAAAAATAAGGATAATGAAAAACGGGAAAGTATCCCGATAAAGATCCGTCATGGGCTTTTTAAATCGTACAGATGAAATAAAAAGATTAATCCCAATGGGAGGCATCAAATATCCAATTTCCAAATTGGTTAAAAATATGATCCCCAAATGAACGGGATGAACATCAAATGCTTTTGCCACGGGCAATATGAGCGGACCAAAAACAATAATGGCTGAGAAAAGATCCATCATACAGGCAATCAAAAGAAAAATATTTAAAATGACGAGAAACATCGCTTTGCTCGTGATAAACATTCTCATAAAATCTAAAACTTTCATGGGTATCTGTTCATCAATCAGATAGTTGGTGAGCCCCAGTGAACATCCCAAAATAATGAGAATCATCCCCACCATCATCATGCTTTCTTTAATAATCCGAGGAAGATCTTTGGTTAGGCCAATATCTCGATAGATCACCGCTTCTACAACCAACGCATAAAATGCGGTCACAGAAGCGGCTTCTGTGGCCGTAAAAAAACCGCCATAAATCCCACCGATCACAATAATGGGCATGGGAATTTCCCATATGGCGGCTCGAACGGATCGAAACACTTCTTTTAAAACAAATGGGGTCCGCTCTACTTTAAAGACGACACCTTTATATATGGAGTAGCCAGATAAAAGAATGATGAGAAGAGTACCGGGTAAAATGCCGGCCAAAAAGAGCTGATCAATACTGACTTGAGCCACCAATCCATACAAAATTAATGGCAAAGAAGGAGGGAATAAAAGTCCCAAACTTCCACATGTCGTCACAATTCCAATGCTGAACGCATCAGAATATTTTTCAGCTTTTAGGATCGGATAAAGGAGCCCCCCCATGGCAATAATGGTGACACCCGAGGCGCCTGTAAACGCTGTAAAAAAAGAACATGTTAAAAGAGCCACAATCGCCAATCCACCGGGAATCCAGCCCACCAAGCTTTTGGCCACATCGATTAAACGTTTTGGAGTTCCACTTTCCGCAAGCAAATATCCCGCAAACGTAAAAAGTGGGATCGTCAGTAATGGCGGCGCGGCCGCAATGCGATACATTTCAATAATAACGGCAGACAAATTTGTGTCAGAAAAATAAAAGCAAACAAATGCAATTCCACCTATAACAATAAAAAGAGGGGTTCCCAGAAGAGCAAAAATTAAAAATGCAATGGCAATGAAGGTGGCAATCATTTCAGAGGAGTTTCCTTGGAATGGGAAATAAGAACTGTAAAATCCTCAACCACTTTTATAAAAAATCGAAGAGAAATGAGCCCAAACCCTACCGGAATAATGAGTTGTATCACCCAAAAAGGAATCCCCAAAAATGCAATATCATGTGCTTCGAATTCGGATTTAACAAAAGCAATAGAAGCAAAGACAAACACGATTCCCAAACCAAAAGAAGCCGAGCTCGTCAATACATCGGCTGCAGCCTTCCAAGTGGGAGATAAAAATTTGGTAATCACATCCACCGTAATGTGCCGCCCATGTTGCGTGGCCAAAGACGCTCCGATAAATCCCACCCATAACACCATATGCCTGAGACAAATGTCAGCCCATGGTAAACCACTGGAAAATAAATTTCTCATCATGACTTGAGAGAAAGACAAAACGATCATGAATAGGACCATAACGAAGATTATGGAATTCTCCCCCACAGAGAGATAATCATTAAATTTTTTGATTAACTTCATGATTTCTTTTTGGGAGTGCCTTCTTTTTTTAGACGGTGGTCAGCCACCAGTTTAATGACACGATCCAAAAGACTTTTATCATATAGCTTTCCGGTCAACGCCCCTTGAACTTTCTTGCTCATTTTCTCCATCAGCACCAAGTCTTCCTTAGAGATCTCCACAAATTTAATTCCATTTTTCTTGAGCACGTCATATGATTTTTCATTATCCTTGCGTGTGGCCTGAATAATTTTATCCGAATATTTTTGAGAGACTTCCAGCAATATTTTCTGATTTTCAGGCGACAATCTCGCAAACATCTTTGTGGTTAAAATCATCCCTCCGGTCGCATTGGCCAACGAGGGTTGCGTCATGTACTTCACCTTCGTAAACCACTGAAGCGCTATTGCTCCAAGGGGTGGAGCATAAAAGGAATCAATCAAGCCTGTTTGAAGTGACGTGAGAACATCTGTAATGGAGAGTGAGACTGGAACCAATTCATATCCCTGAGCCAGCGCCTTCACCAATGGATCTCCTTCCCACGCCCACATTTTAACTTTCTTTAAGTCAGATGGAGTTTTGATCGGCGCTCTGGAAAAAACATTTACAAA
>CAZDSE010000040.1:0-3091 GCA_964507905.1 uncultured bacterium
TTGGGGATTATTCCAGGATCTTTTGTGTATGTGAGCCTTGGGCATGCGGCATCACGGATTTCGTTAACAGATCCCCATGTCTGGACGCGCATGGATGTGTGGGGACCTTTTTTGCTGGTCATACTTCTATCGTTGATCCCCAAAATTTTTAAAAAGAGGCATCAAGAGCTTCATAAGATTTCGGATGAAAAACATGATTCCTAAATATGATCTCATTGTGATTGGGGCAGGGTCAGGTGGGCTGGTGTCAGCAGCCGGAGGAGCGGGTCTTGGCGCCAAAGTGGCGCTTATTGAAAAGAAAAAAATGGGTGGGGATTGTTTAAATACGGGATGTGTCCCTTCCAAATCACTCATACGCTCCGCCAAAATGATCCATTATCTTCAACATTCTAAACTCTATGGTGTGAAAGAATGCCACTATAATTTTGAGTTCTTAGATATTATGAATCGGGTAAAGAATATTCAAAAACAAATTGAACCCCATGATTCGCCAGAAAGATTTAAGACATTGGGAGTTGATGTGAAATTTGGGAATTATTATTTTAAAAATGAGCAAGAAATAACGAATGGAACGGATACGCTGTATGGAAAGCGAATTGTGATTGCCACGGGTTCATCGCCATTTGTTCCTCCAATCCCTGGCTGTGAAGAAAAGAAATGCCTAACCAGTGACAATATTTGGGATCTAAAAATACTTCCCAAACGATTGGTCGTGATTGGCGGTGGTCCCATTGGGAGTGAGATGGCCCAATGTTTTGCACGCTTTGGCAGTCAAGTGACCATCATGGATATCGCACCTTCTATCTTGCCCAGAGAAGATGAAGATTTAAGCGGTTTTGTGAGCGAATCATTTAAAAAAGATGGGATTGTATTTTATATGAAGTGCCAACTTAAAAAAGTGAGTCATGGGACACCAACCGTCATTACGATGGAAAGAGATGGGAAGGAAGACACCATTGAGTGCGATGAAATATTTGTGGCAGTTGGGCGAAGGCCCAATATTTCTGGACTGCGATTGGAAGACATTGGGATTCAATATTCCAATAAAGGAATTACGATTAATGAATATTGCCAAACCACACATCCGCACATCTATGCCTGTGGGGATGTGGCGGGACCGTATCAGTTTACCCACTTTGCGGACGATCAGGCCAGACTCATTTTAAGAAATGCGCTATTTCCAGGAAAAACAAAATCAGACTATCGGGTGGTTCCATGGTGTACATATACGGATCCCGAACTGGCTCGCGTCGGACTCTCAGAAGCAGAAGTCAAACAAAAAAATATTCCTCATGATGTATTCACATATGATCTTTCAGAATTGGATCGCGCTCTTTGTGATGGAGAGGGACAGGGCCGCGTGAAAGTCATTACACAAAAAGGGAAAGATAAAATCTTGGGGGCAGCGATTGTGGGATTTCATGCGGGCGATCTTCTTCAAGAGTTTGTCTTTGCCATGAAGCACGGCTTGGGATTGGCTGCCATATCCAAAACGATTCATCCCTATCCCACAATGGTTGAAACGGCAAAACGGGTGGCAGATACTTGGTCCAAGAGCCGGCTAAAACCGTGGATGGCGACAGTATTAAAGTGGTATTTTAGAAATATATGAAACTGGGTCAATCATTGCCGTCTTTAAGTTTATATGACACAGATGGAAAAGAAGTTCTGACTTCGAGCTGGATTGGATCCCCACTTCTTCTTATATTTTTAAGGCATCTGGCCTGACTGTCATGTCAAGAGCACCTCGTTGAGGTGCAAAAAAATATAAATCAATTCAAATCGAAAAATACAGTCATTAAAGTCATTTCTTTCGCAGATCCCAAAGACTTAAAAGAGTATCAAGAACATTTTCAATGGAAGATGGAGATATTCTCAGATCCCAAGAGAAATTTGTATCGGGCCTTTGACCTAAAGCGAGGGAATTGGTCAGAAGTCTTTCATCCCAGAACCATTCTAAAATATGTGGGATACATCGCAAAAGGCCAAAAATTAAAGAAGACGACACAAGATATTTATCAAATGGGAGGTGACTTTATTTTTGGCCGAAATGGTAAGCTGCTTTATACATTTCAAAGTGCTCGTCCGGATGATCGGCCTACAGTTGAAGAGTTGCTGAGACATTTATAATAGGGCATACTTCGTTTTGAAATGGAAAATCTAAAAGGGAAAACACTTTTTATTACAGGAGCCAGTCGTGGCATAGGAAAGGCCATTGGGCTTAAGGCGGCAAAAGAGGGGGCCAATATCGTCATTGCTGCAAAAACGACCTCCCCCCATCCAAAATTGCCTGGGACCATATTCTCTGCTGCGGATGAAATCGAAAAAGCCGGTGGCCATGCTTTGCCGCTGGCTGTTGATATTCGAAATGAACAAGAAGTGAACCAGGCAGTAGAAAAGGCGGTTCAGACTTTTGGTCAAATTGATATTTTGATCAATAACGCCAGTGCCATTTCTCTAACAGATTCACTTGGGACCGATATAAAAAAAATGGACTTAATGTTTTCAGTGAATGTTCGAGGAACGTTTGTTTGCTCAAAAGCCTGTGTTCCGTATCTAAAACAAGCAAAAAATCCTCATATCTTGAATATGTCTCCTCCGCCCAATTTGGAGCCAAAGTGGTTTTCAAATCATCTGGCCTATACGATGTCCAAATACGGCATGAGTGAATGTGTTTTGGGGATGAGTGAAGAGTTTAAAGATGGTGGGATTGCTGTCAATGCTCTTTGGCCCAAAACCCTCATCGCAACAGCAGCCATTTATAATGTTTTGGGCGGTGAAGAAATGGCCAAGCATGCACGAACCCCAGAAATTGTTGCAGATGCAGCCTATGTTATTCTGACGAAAAACAGTCGAGAGTGTACGGGAAACTTTTTTATAGATGAAGAAGTTTTAAAATCATCTGGAATTACAGATTTTAAAAAATATGCAGTGAATGCGAATGAAGATCTCTTCCCTGATCTTTTTTTGTAGAATTTAAAGTTTCAAATCCGTTGCAATCATGTCCATGAGGGCTCGCAAGAGATCACTACTAAAATCAAATTTAATTCCTGCCGTTAAGTACGCGTATTCTCTTATTTGGGTTGTGAAG
>CAZDSE010000040.1:3101-4674 GCA_964507905.1 uncultured bacterium
CCTGCCGTTTTATACAAAACTGAAACCTTTTGACTTCCCCCCAGGGCCAATGCATCGAGATATTGTGTTAACGCCTTTTTGGGATTTTTTCGATAATTTCTATAAATTTGAAGGGCACCCATTTGTGAAATGGCATATTCTATATAATAGAAGGGGGCCACAAAAATATGAAGTTGCCGATGCCAGACGTGGGAACGAATATTTGGATCGAGATTCGTCCAGTCAACATTTCCTTCAAAACGATTCGCCAATTCTAACCATTTCTGTGCGCGGTCTTCTTGGGTGTGGGTCGGATGAGTATAAATCCAATGCTGAAATGAATCCACCCATGCATACCAAGGAAAATGTAAAATCACTTCTTCCAAAAGAGTTGTGCATGCGCGCTCATAATCTTCTTTCTCAGGATAGAACAACCCATAATGAGGAAGTGCCAATAACTCTTGTGACATGCTGGCCACTTCACAAAATTCTAATGGTGCAGATCTAACCCAAAACAGTTTTTGCTCACGTGCTTGAAGGGCGTGAAACGCATGGCCGCTTTCATGAAGGAGGGTTTCAACATCCCTTTGGACACCCGCTGCGTTGGCAAAAATAAAAGGGAGTCTGTCTTCATCAAAGGTTGCTTGATATCCTCCGGGAGCTTTCCCCTTCCGACTGTCCAAATCCATTCGAGATCGGATGCTATGGAATCGATCTGATAATTTTTTGTCTATTTTAAAAAATATTTTTTCCACTCCATCTTGCAGTTGTTTTACATTTTCGAATGGCTTTAGTGGATGCCGAGATTTGGGATCCACGTGTAAATCCCAGGGCTTAAGAGAGGGTAAGTTTAAATGATTTTTTCTTTTTTCATGGATTTTTTTAACGATCGGCAAAACAGATTCTTCTATGGATGAATGAAGATTTAAACAATCTTCGGGGGTATAATCTCGGAGTTTTGCCTTGAAACAATATTCTCGGTAATCAGGTAAACCCAAATTTGTGGCGCACTCGTGACGCAATTTAACCAATTCATCAAAGAGATTTTCCAATGCGTCTTTATCCATTAAGCGTCTGGTGGCGATCGCATGCCATGCATTTTCTCGATACTGTCGATCTGTGGAGAAAAGAAGCTTACCCATCTCTGGCATGGTTCGTTCTTGGCCATCAAATGGGACCATCCAATTTCCAGAGATTTCATTATATTTTTCCTCGAGTTCAGACAGTCGGACTTCTAAAGGGATATTTTTATCGGAAAAAAGTTCAATGGCCGTAGCGAACTGGCGATCTAAGATTTGATAGTCTTTTTTGGGAAGTCTTGAGCGAAAAGGGCAGGCGTAATATTTTTTATTGAGTGTATTGTTCCACTCAGTAATTTTGGGTTGTAAATTTTTAATATAATCATGGTAGGCTTCTTTTTTTTCTTTATCATTCGTATCGCACGTTACTTCGACAGAGCGAAGAGTCGCTTCTTGTCCAATGACAGAATATAATTCCCCCATTTTCTGAAGCCATTCTTCCAATTGTTTAACGCTCTTGATGGATTCATCTTCAAGTTTTCGAAAGAGGGGTTCAAGATGCGCCCAATCTGTGA
>CAZDSE010000040.1:4684-10676 GCA_964507905.1 uncultured bacterium
TTTCCGATTAAATTTTTTTAGCCAGGGTTTATTTGTCATACGGTTCGATATAATCCGACAGTTCTTTTTAATTTACAAGAAATTACTCATCGTTAAAGTGTTGAAAGTATTTATATAAAGATTTAATCTATTTTCATGTGGCATGAATGCTATCAATTTATGATGCATGAAGGCTTTCAATTATTTATGGCCATTCTGTTGGGGGGCCTAATCGGTTTTGAAAGAGAGCTCAAGGGTAAGCCAGCTGGGCTTAGGACCACCATTCTGATTTGTTTGGGGTCAACGCTTTTTATGATGCTTTCTGAAAAAGTGGCCATGATGGCCGGTTCCCCCAGCGCCGATCCTACTCGTATTGCTTCGGGGATTGTAACTGGAATTGGATTTCTGGGAGCAGGCAGCATTTTTCGAAGTGAGGGAGCGATTCAAGGAATGACCTCTGCCGCCACAATTTGGGTGGTGGGTGCGCTGGGACTTGCCATAGGATGTGGACACTATGTTCTGGCCGTTGGAGTGACCCTCATTCTTCTTTTGGTTTTAAGCGTTCTTGGAAGAGTAGAATGTTATATAAGTGATAAGTGTAAAACAAAAATTCCAGAAAAATAATCTCATTTAATTTACGGATGCTTTAAGCAGCCCCGATTCCAGCGGCTCGAAGAGCTTTTTCTGTAATGGCTTCTGTTTTGCAACAATCCAGCAATTTTCCATCCACCACAACGGCTGGAACTTTCTTGATCCCATATTGCTTTGCCTTATCCCTACATTCATTGGTGCTACAGCCCTTATTTAAGTCATAGACGACGACTTCGCACGATGAGCAGGCTGTTTTTTTCACAAGTTCCACAACAGGGTTACAAACTGAACATCCCGCTGTAAAGATTTCTACTTTTCTTTTGGTTCTCATGATTTTTCACCCCCTTTTTATGGTTTACAGGAAGAACATCCTTCCTGCTTTATCAAACTTCGTTTTTTAATGATTAAATTCCAAATGGATGCGCCTATGAGAAGTGCTACAGAGCCATATGTGAGAATTGACGAAGAAAACCAGTAATGCCCAGCATAAATACCCATTGCCCCAAGGGTACCTATGATGAATGACTCATATCTTTTAATTTTGGTGCATTCATAAAATAGTCCAAATAGAGCAATCAGAAGAAAAATAATGGTTAAAGGTTGAAGCACAGCTTCACTTGCAAAAAATCCAAGCCCCATTGAACTTAAAAGAGCCGCCAGTGCTGGATAACAGGCTGGGCAAAATACACTGGGAAAAACAGCAATGACTGTAGCTGGAATGGTTGCCATAAATGCAAATATTCCTTTTTTAGGAGAATCTTTTTGCATTGCCCTTAAAAGCGTATTTACAGAAGGGGCTCCTGTGATCTGGCAGCTTGAACTTCCAGAAAGTTTTGAAAGTCCTGTTTCAATATCGATCCCATTTATTAAAACCGTAGGAGATGGAAAGCCTTTAAGATGAGAAGCCGTATATTTATCGTTTATATCAATCTCATGCCACTTCAAAGGCAAACCCATTTTGGATAACGCTTCTCGAATGTTATTTCTTGTTTTATCCACATTGGGACATCCTTCAAAATATAAAAGATCAATTTTAATTTTCATAAACACCTCACCTTTCTTCTTCTAAGCTCTGTAAGATCGGACAATGATCCGTCGTTTGCTCCCGATGACAGGTTTGGACAAGCCCCTTTAAAACTCGTTTAATGGCTTCTAACCGTTTTATTTTTACTTCAACATCTTTAAGCCGTACTTCTGCCTTATTTTGAATATCTCCACAACGAGCCTTGGAATTTACTTTTAAATCCAAAAGAGAGGAGATTTCCTTTAAAGAAAAACCAAGTTCTTGAGCATTTTTAATAAACCGAAGCCTTTTTAAAGATTCTTCGTCATAGACCCTATAGCCAGAAGCTTTTCTACTTTTGGGGGAAAGAAGTCTTCTTCTTTCGTAATATCGTAAGGTTTGGATATTCACCCCTGTCACCTTGGCTGCTTGTCCTATCGTATAGTTATTCATCATAATTCACCTCTCAACCTTAATCATACACCTTATACCTAAGTATAGGGTCAAGAAGATTTTAAGCGTTAAGATTAGAAGAGATATTGGCACTTGAGCTATTATGAAGTATAAACGGCTTTTACATGAAAAATATTCTAAAGAAATCCATCGCAGAATTTATCGGAACCTTTGCTCTGGTATTTATGGGCACCAGCAGTATTTTTGTTTGCCCGCCTTCAGTTGTCCCTTTGGTGTTTGGATTAATCATTATGGTGATGATCTATTCGGTAGGCCATATTTCAGGAGCTCATTTTAATCCGGCTGTTACATTGGGATTTTTTGTTGTGAGAAGATTTCCACTGAAAGAACTGATGTGGTATTGGGGAGCTCAAATTTTAGGGGCTATTTTGGGGAGTTTTTTGGTCAAACTTTTATTTTTTTCTGACGCAGCAGCGAGCATTGGTGTGACTCTTCCTTCTATTGTCATTTCTAAAGCTTTCATTTTAGAGAGTATTTTAACGTTTATTCTCATGTTCACAATTATCAGTGTGGCCACCGATTATCGGGCACAAGGACACATGGCTGGTCTTTCCATAGGAGGGGCTGTCTGTTTGGGAGCTTTTATTGGCGGTCCTCTAACGGGAGGCTCCATGAATCCAGCCAGAAGTTTTGCTCCCGCCCTTATGTATTCGCAATGGGATTTTCATTGGTTATATTGGATAGCTCCCATGGTGGGTGCGGCACTGGCGGCTTTATCTTACGAATTTATCCGATGTGAAACTCAAAAAGATGAAGATAAAAAAAATGCCAAAGGATGTTGTTAAAAAGGGAATTCTTTTTCTGTGTACAGGCAATTCCTGCAGAAGCCAAATGGCAGAGGGATTTGCCAAAAAATATGCTCCCATAGGGATAAAAATATTCAGTGCTGGCATAGAAGCTCATGGTTTAAATCCGTTGGCTGTTCAAGTGATGAAAGAGATTGGGATCGATATCGCAGATCAAACTTCTAAAACTGTCGATGCGATTCCTCAGAATGAAATCAATACTGTGATTACGGTATGTGGTCATGCCAATGAAACATGTCCTGTATTTCCTGGAAATGTAAGACGTCTTCATTGGGATATTGAAGATCCAGCTCGAGCCCGTGGTTCAGAACAAGAAGTTTGGGCTATCTTTAGAAAAGTGCGAGATATCTTACATAGAAAAATTGATTATTTTTTTAGAAATAATAACTGACAGTCTTTATTATTTACGCTCTAATGACGTTGGATTTTTGAGTTCTTTTTTTTCGGTCTGTTTTAGTTTCCGTTCTACTTTCCGAACATCTTCTTCTGCCGGTAGATTTTCAGGTCTTATTCCTCTTTCAATTAAAGTTCCCCGCACGCTTTGATTATTGGTAATGTGCTCATTAGAGATTTGATGCGATGTTTTCATTTGATTGGCTTTTGCATTGAATATCGTAATTTCAGTAGCGAAATCTTTGGCTTTTAAAATAATTGTTGGGGCAAAATCTGCCAATGCTCTGCCTGTTTTTACATTCCATCTTTTTTTCATTTCAGCAGTTGTATAGCCAAATAGAGCTTTGTCACCTTTGCTTCGGATAAGTCCAAAATCTTTTTCAGTTCCTGTTTTCTCAAAAATAACTCCTGAAAGCTCTTTTTCCGTATCAGCCAGCTTTTTTCGCGCAGAGATTCTCTCGGTCTCTAAGAGACGTTTCTCAATGATTTCTAATTTTCTAGTCTGAACTGCAAAATAAGTTTGCGCAAAAGCAATGGCCTCTTTTCTGGGATCTCCATTTTGAGCAATCAGGTAGCACGCATAGCGGGTGAGCATGAAATCATCAATCGTTTTCGTTGCCCCCTTTGGCATTTGGATCGTTTTCCCGACGTCAGCAAAATGATCTAAAATCGCATGCCCTGAGACTTCACAGGCGGTCTTGGCCTTTGAGATAACATTCACAAAGTTATCCCATTTTTCATATCCAAGTAACTGCTGTAAGTCTCTTGCTAACCAAAATTCCACGCCATTTTCTGTTTTTCTGGCATAAGATTCAAAGTCTTTAGTGAGCGATTGTATGATTTCCGTGTTCATATGGATAAGTCTTTATTGAGATCAGTATATGGACTTAAAAAATATCGTCAATGAAGTATTTGTCCTCTCCGGTTATCACTTTCAAATCGATAACTGGTATACCGATTGCCCCTGATAATTCACAGCTCCAAGAGCAATGCATTTTGTTCGACCGATCGTTCCCTCAGCATACTTGTGGATGTGGCCGCTGAAGGCGAATGTGGGCTGAATGGTTTCAATCAAATCGTGGATGGCTGCGCATCCATATTTCCGATTTCCCGTGAATTTTGGAGCAAAGCTTGGCTCATGTGTAACGAGAATATCAATTTTTCCGACAACAGCCTTAAGCAAATCAATTTCGCTCATGCGAAGATAACCCAATATTTTCTGACTCTGGCATTTATTCGGGATAGGCTGATCAAACCATCTGGAGCTGAAGTTGCCTCCGAGAAATCCGATCCGAACACCCTGAACCTCAATCGTCTTGCCATTCGGCACGTAATATAAATTGGGCATGATTGCCTCACCATTTTCATACTTGGCAAGCAAATTAAAATCTTCGTGATTGCCCTTGCAAAAGTACGTTGGCACCGGGAACGATTTCTGGGACTCAAAATATTCGGAAAATTGACCCAGTTCGGTCCGTCGATGAGCAGGAAGTGCGGATAAATCGCTCGTTGGCAGATAGGCCCCAAAGTCGCCAACCTGCAGAGCAAAATCGGTCCCTGGGTCAATCGCTCTGATCATCGTATCCAGATGACCATGGACATCTCCAAAAACAAGAATTTTAGTCATAAGATCTCACTCTGTCCCAAAAGTTCGGACGTCATTAAGAGATTCGGAGGGGGGGAGATTCGAACTCCCGAGACCCTTTAGGAGTCTAACAGTTTTCAAGACTGCCGCATTCAACCGCTCTGCCACCCCTCCAGAAATTGGATGTTTAAAATTTATATAAATAGAATGATTATGGCAAGAGATCCTTCATTTTGGAAAATGCACAGTTTTATACCATCCCCGGGGATGGTATAAAATTAGGCAAATTTGCTCCGCTGCGTACTCTAGAGAGAAATAAGCACGGTGACTGGCACCTTTTAGCTTCCTTTTAGCTTGCATCTATTTGAATCTGAGATATGAATGATGACCATTAACGAAAGGAGTTCGTATGAAAAAAATATTTGGTTTGGTTCTTTTAACTTCAATGGTCGCGCCATTTGCGTTTGCACATGACGATGAAGAGCGTCTTGAACCGGTGACTGTAATGGAAGTCCGGCAAGAAGGAAATCTGATGCCCGTTCGGGATCCAAAGAGAGGGAATCCTGTAACGACCACACTCACTTTAAATGTGCAGTCTGGTGGATGTACGAAAGCTGAAGACTTTGAACTCGAAGTTGAAGTTGTAAAAAATGGTAATGATGACGAAGTACAAGAAGTGACTGTCCATCGTTTGAGACCGGATGGCTGTGAAGCGTATTTTCGAGATGGAGCAGATGTGCAGTTGGTGACCAAAAAATTGGTTCATAGTAAGGATATCGTTGTTCGAAATCCTTTGTTGGTTCACACACGATTTACTCATTAATTTATCTGGATACGAATAAAGCTTCTTAGAGAAGGAGTCCACTATGTCCTGGCGAGACGGTAGCGACAGCGTGTCTCAAAGGACATAGTGGACTCCTTCTTAAGATTGTTTAATAATTTCTGTTCCCAGATAAGGGACCAAAGCGTTCGGTATCCGAATCGACCCGTCTTTATTTTGAAAATTCTCTAAGATTGCGATTAAAGTTCTTCCCACGGCCAAGGCGGATCCATTTAAAGTGTGGGGAAACTTTGGCTTGGCTTTGGAATCGGGACGGTATCTTAATCCCATTCGGCGGGCTTGAAAATCTTCGGCAATGGAACAGGAAGAAATTTCTCGAT
>CAZDSE010000041.1:0-6692 GCA_964507905.1 uncultured bacterium
TCCTGATCTTTTGAAAGGATCCACAATGTCCTTTGAGACACGCTTCGCTATCGTCTCGCCAGGACATTCTGGATCCGTTCCTAAAATGCGAATAATATCTTCCAACACACATTTTACCGGTATTGTCTTCTGTTCTTTACTGATCATATCCCTCAATATCACTTCCCCTTTTGAAATCTCATCCTCTCCCACAATCAACACATACTTAGCATTCATCCGATCCGCTCTCTTCATTTGAGTCTTTAATGCATGGTCTTCAAAATCCATATCGACTCGGATTCCTTTTTGACGCAAATCCTGAATCAGTTCAAAAGAAAAATTTTGTGCTTTTTCTCCCAACGCTGCAATGAAAAGCTCGATAGATGATTTCGTTTTAAATTTATTTTCTAAAATTAAAACCAACCTTTCAATACCGCACGCAAAGCCAAATGCAGGAATGTCTGCGCCACCGAGCGTTTTCACCAATCCATCGTATCGTCCTCCACCGCCAATCGCATCTTGGGCTCCCAGTTCATCTGATACGATTTCAAATGCGGTTCGAACGTAGTAATCCAATCCCCGTACAATGAGGGGATTTTCCTTAAAGGACACGTTGAGTTTCTGAAGAGAATTTTTCACTTCTGAAAAGTGCGCCCTACATTCAGCGCATAATTCATCGAGAATTTTTGGCGCATTTGGTACAATCTTTTTGCACGGTTCTTTCTTGCAATCTAAAATCCGAAGAGGATTCGTTTCAACCCGCCTCTGACAATCTTCGCAAAGAGATTGCACATGTTTTTTAAAGAATGTCGCAATGTGACCTCGAAAGGGCGGCCGACACGCATGACATCCCAAAGAATTGAGCTGCACTTCAAATTTTTCCACACCCAACTCTTTTAACAAATGAGTCACCATATAAATGCATTCTGCATCCGTCATGGGAGAGCTTGCGCCAAAGATCTCTACTCCAAATTGATAAAACTGACGGTATCTTCCTTTTTGCGTCCGCTCATACCGATACATCGGCCCCCAGTAATATAGCTTTTGATATGGATCCGGATGATAGAGCTGATGTTCGATATACGATCGAACCACCGGTGCGGTTCCTTCCGGCCTTAATGCCAACGATTCTTGATTTTTATCTTCAAAAACATACATTTGTTTTTCAATGATGTCTGTGGTCTGACCCACACTGTGAGTAAAAAGAGAGGTCTTTTCCACAACCGGAGTTTTGATTTCCGAAAATCCAAAGGATTCAAACACCGATCGCACCTTTTTTTCGATATCAAACCATAATGAGGATTGGGGAGGAAGGATATCATTCATCCCCTTGACGGTGGTATAGGACATAAAATTATTCAATAACTTCCTATACTTATCACGAATGAAAAAAGACTGTCAACGCTATTCAGTGAAGCGCATCAGCAAAGTCATTGACGGTAAAGGCATTATTTCGTTCAGAAAAATATTTTTGAAGGCGATCCTTCAATGCATGTTTTCGGTCTTTTCGTAAAATATTTTCCTTAAACTGTACAGTCAAAGATCCCGGGATCGGAAGATGATTTGTATAATACTTGTCCTCATGAAATGCCAGATATTCCCGTTCGAAATCTTTCGGAATCATTCGAGCATAATCATGATCCGCAAGTTCAATATCTGGCATAATTCCAGAAATTTGAATAGGCACCCCACGCGGAGTAAACGTATATGCAATCGACAAAGTTAAGTGGAAGTATCCATTCAAAAAAAACGGCGACCGATAAATAAAATCGCTGATCTGTCCTGTTCCTTTACCAAATGTTCTTTCACCGATCAAAATGGCTGCATTATGATCCTTCATGGCAGCTGCAAATGTTTCTGACGACGATGCCGAATGGCGACTCACGAGAAGCACAACCGGAATTTGATCAACGAGAGGTAGTTCGTTACCATTTTCCGCTTCAAATATCGTCGGATACCACAAACCTTCGCTCCGCTGCAAAATAAGTAGTGTTGGTCCCTCCTTGATAAACAAATCGGCCAATTCGGAGACAACCACTGCATTGCCTCCATGATTCCGACGCAAATCGATGACCAACCCTTTGATTTCTTTTTCTCGATATGCTTCTAAATATAAACGATAAAAATTTTCTTTGGTTTGTTTATTAAATTCCGTCATTTCAATATCATATACAGAACTTCCTTGAATCCACTTTCCAGAGATCGCGGGATCATTATCTTTAATCAGGTATGGATCGCTCAAAGATGTGAGCGGGAATAGATGTTCTTCACGTTGAAGTGCGAGATAATTTTTTAAATGCTCTACCCCATATTTCAACTCAATCCAATCATAAACCTGACTGTGTGGATCCAATGATTCAATAAGATATCTTAAAATGCCTTTATGAAATAACGAATCAACCTTTTTAAGTGCAAGATCTGTTCTCATTTTCGAAGAATCATCAATGATTCGAGCCACAGACAGAACCGTATTGCAAAATGAAGATAATGTCTTAAATCTCTCCAATTCTTGGTTGATTTTCTGAGACTGATCCGAGCTTAAATCAAACTCGAAATATGCAACCAAATTTTCAGGTGTAGAATATTTATTCTCCGAATTTAACAACTGCATTCGATCACGATTTGAATAAAAATATGGAACGGGGAATTTCCCGTTAGAAACAATTTTTTGCATGGCCTTCTTTAAAAGAAGTTCTAGATTCAACTGATCTCCCATCAGGTGATTTTCTTTCACATACATAAAGAGCATTAAATTTTCTTCACAGCTAAAATTAAATTGAGAGTTTTCATCGGGCGGCTCTATGGACAGAGGGCCAATGTGCTTTAAAATATCTTCAAAATGGGTGGAAGTTATAGATTTGGATCCGCATCCAAATCCCCCTAGGATCATAGATCCCCAAATTATGAAGAAAATCCCCCCCCTCATCTTCATCACAAAAGGCAATGAAATGCAAAAGTGATGCCATATAAATCATGAGTAATTTCAAATAGTTATTAAATCTGTCGGTGTATAATGAATAAACAAGTTCATGGGCTTAGACAGAGGGTTCCATGAATATCTGTTCTCCAAACACGTATTCCAAACTCCTCATATCGCTTCAAAACTCTGGGATCTGGAAAGTGATATCGGTTTTGAAATCCCAAACTCATCACCGCAAGTTCCGGGTTTACCTTCTTTAAAAACTCCTCCGAACTGGAGGTCTTGGATCCATGATGAGGCACTTTTAAAATGGTGCTGGATAGATCAACTGCAGCCAGTTCTCTCTCTACCGAGCTTTCAATGTCTCCTGTGAACAGAAAACTCTTATTTTTAAAATTCATTTTAAAAACCAACGACTGATCATTGGATTTTTTTTGGGATTTTTGATTACTGACATGAACTCTGGGATTTAAAAAATTGAAACTTACACCTGAAACAATAGAAGAATCCCCAGACTTCTTTAAGTAACACGGAATATTTTTCGCTTCGGCTTTTCCAATAACTTCATAAAAAATCTTGTTTTTGGACTGCCATTGAGACAGCCAAATCTCTCCCACTGGAAAGTGATCCAAGATAAATGAAAACCCTTGGATATGATCATAATCAGAATGTGTTAGAACCAATATGTCTATTTTAGAAACTTTATTCCTCCACAAATAACTCGCCAAAAGCCTTTCTCCCACATCAAATCCAATCATTCCGCCGCCATCAATCAATAGAGTTTTTCCATTGGGAAGCGTTACGAGCGTAGAGTCCCCTTGTCCCACACTTAAGAATGAAATGTGCAAACGCGGATCATGTGATCGAATCAATTCGCAAAATTGATTCGATAAAAATAGAGACAACCCAACAGTTATTCCAATGAGTATCGATCTGATCCAATCTTTTTTTCGGATATATAAGACCATAAAAAATAGCCCACCATAATAAAAAATAAATTCAGTTATCCCAGGGCACCATCCCCATATTGTACTCCACGAACTGGATCCAAAAAAATTTACCAGCCAAAGCAAAATCTGAAATAATAAATGCATGACTGGCATACTCCATTCAAAAAAAAATGAAGAAATTAAACTCAAAAGAGAAATTCCATAGGCCATGGGAAGGATAATGACAGACATATAGGGCCCAACGATCCAATTGCTCACGGGACCGATCACAGACCATCTGTGAAAATGAAACGCAATGAGCGGAAATGTCAAACCACCCACAATGATCGGTGTAAAAAACCAAAGAGCTACTATATTATTGAGTGAAATGAATTCAAACATAATGAGAATGGCCAAAGTGGCCACACAAGAAAGCTGAAACGACGGATCCCCCAACGGCCCATCCCAATATATAAAATCCAGATTTGGACTGTGAGCTCCAAAGAGCAATGAGCATACCGCCCGACATGACGATCGCCCGGAGAATGGGAATCGCCATACCTGAAAATAGGTAAAACAGAAGCAAAGGAAAAATTGAGACAATCACCAAAGCCCGTTGAAGTTCAAAGCGCATGAAGCAGATCTCAAATCGAGACAATATCCAAAATAAAATCGTAAAAATAAAAAACAAAAGATAATGAACATTTTGCCCCGAGATCACCAACATGTGAATCAAGCCGCTACGAATGAATTTTTCTTCTAGATCCTTTGGCAATTCATCTTTGATGCCCAATATCATCGCTTTTAACAATGGCCCATCCGATGATTTTTCCGATTTTTCAAAAATGAGTGACAATTTCTCTCGTAAAGATTGAATCGGTAACCACTTATTTTTTTTTAGAATTTTAAATTGGCTTTTCTTGCTGAACTTGGCCTTGGCCCAAATTCCTTGACTTAAATAATACCGTTCTTGATCGAACTCTCCGTCAATACCAAAGTTTTTGACTTTTAACAGAAACGCATTCCCACATATGCGATCTCCCACATGCGGCCGGATGGGCATCACAACACTCACCTTCCCCCACTGCCTGTGGACATCGACCATCAGATCTTCCAGCACCACGCGATTGCCGGATCCGACAACAGTTGTCGGAAATCCGACCGTGCCACACAGTTCATGCGACTTAAAAAAATCGATGTCTGGCCACTGTGGCTTCCACTGAATCCCTCGGAAAATGCCGATTAGAACAAAACAAAATAAAATGAAATATTTCCGCCCATGCGTCCACGTCTTCATGACAAACAGAGATAGAGCAAGATCTGTGCCAATTATTTTTTAATTGTGATGTTTAAAGAACTCCGAGACGCACACCCAATTGGAATGAATATTCACTGGAATCTTCAAAACTGCCCCAGAGATCGCCTGTATCTTTTCCATCGATCTTTGAACGATGCAAAAGAATGCGAGATTGTCCGCGGACAGAAAAATTATTTCTTAAGGGAAGAGAAATACTGGGAACCACATGCGCTGCCATCGCACCCGATTTGGACTTCATGGTCACACCATATATTTCGGATGAATAGGGCTGAACATAGGATCCTTGAAGTTGTAAGAGCGTATGAATCTTGGGATAAACACGATACCCTGCACCCAACGTCATGGCATACTCATCTCCATAATCTCTTTCTTCGCGTTTATAGATTGTCGAAAATTTTGTAATATATGAAAACGATCCAAGTGCGTAAGCAGGAACTTGTGACAAGTGATAAATGTCGCTCAGTCCAACAGACCATGCCACATGATTATAAAAACGATTGTCATAGTCGACCTTGCCCAAAATAGTGGGAAGTGCGACTTTCGAATTCCATGAAACTTCTCCAATGTGCGTTTGGGGAAACAGTTTTCCTTCAATCCCCAATTTTACGCGATCCGTGACAAGCTGCGTTTGGGCAACCTTAGAAGTGGAAGGACTCAATGCCTTCATATCGGTTTGAACTTGAAGCAAACCAAATGGAAAATCGCTACTCAATTTGGCCCACTCCGACAATCGATATCCCGCGCCAATATGAAATCTGGCATAACTGGACGAAGTCGTATAGCTGGGTGTTGTGATTCGATTGATCCCCGAAATCCATTGAAAATCAGTCGTCACACTCAACGCCTTCGTTGCGGATTCTTTCAATACCGCCACTTCCGTGGCTTCTTCTGCTCTGACGGAAGGAATCATGATCAAACACCCCAGTACGATAATCGATATTTTTTGCTTCATATCTATCATATAGAGCAATCTGCATGCCAGATTTTAGAAAATAGAATCAATTTAGTAAGCCACTGATATGATTCAATATTTTAGTCAACACCCCGACATGCGACCGAAAATACCCACTCCCAAACTGCCCCAGATTGTTACTGACATTGACAAATTGCGGCAGCGGTTCTTTTCGGAATTTAGTGAGAGCAACAATAATTGCCTCTTTTTATACCATCCCCGGGGATGGTATAAAAAGAGGCAAACAACTCGGTCTAGACCGAGTTAATTTTTGTGCAGTTTTTTGTTGATGTGGGCATATTATTATTACGTGTTATTCAGAAAGAACCATTGGCATCATTGATTCGGGTTTTTCAATGGTTTTATCCATCATATATAGGCGCATTATATATCAATATTAAATAAAATCAGTAGGTTATAATAAGTATTATTATTAATAATTATTCATTTATATAAAATAATATAATAAATACAATAAGATACATTGCGCCTATATATTTAGACCTTTTATAAAAATAAAAATTATCTTATTCCTTGACAAGTGAACACCCGTTCACTATAGTGGATCCCATGGAACCACTGGAATTGG
This sequence comes from uncultured bacterium, assembly GCA_964507905.1. Taxonomy (GTDB): domain Bacteria; phylum Bdellovibrionota; class JACOXK01; order 2-02-FULL-40-11; family 2-02-FULL-40-11; genus CAZDSE01. Next base: position 6,688 of record CAZDSE010000041.1, read on the forward strand.
CATCG
>CAZDSE010000041.1:6702-7921 GCA_964507905.1 uncultured bacterium
CATCGAAAAAGATTAGAAACTTTTATCAAGACCATCGGCGAATGCCGTCCTTCTCAGAAGTGGCCAAGCTATTTGGATATGCCTCCAAAATGGCGGCGCATCGGTTAATCGAAAAACTTATTTCAGCAAAGCTTCTCGAAAAAGATTCCAAAGGAAAACTTCTTCCCACATCTCACATTGGATTTAAAGTCTTGGGTTATGTCCAAGCCGGATTTCCATCTCCGGCGGAAGAAGAACTGATTGATACGTTGAGCTTTGACGAATATCTCGTGTCTCACCCAGATCAAAGTTTTTTACTGAAAGTCACCGGAGATTCGATGATCAACGCAGGAATCCATCCCCAAGATCTGGTCATCATTGAAAAAGGAGCCTCACCCAAGAATGGAGATATTGTTTTGGCCCAAGTCGACCGGGAATGGACGCTTAAATATTTTCAAAAGCAAAAAGGAAAAGTATCGTTGGTCGCTGCCAATCCCAAATATCCAGTAATTCATCCAAAAGAAGAGCTTGTGATTGGTGGCGTTGTGAAAGCAGTCGTAAGAAAATATTAGTCGTTAACCAAATAGATTCTGCTAAAAAAGTTATTTTAAAATCAAAATATGTCTTATCCCTTAAAACCCATTCGGTTAGATTCTTGGCCTCAAGTCATCGCCCATGTTGATGCCGATGCATTTTTTGCAAGTGTGGAACAAGCCATTCATCCAGAGTTAAAGGGAAAGCCCATCATTACGGGAGCTGAACGAGGGATTGTGGCCGCGGCGAGCTATGAGGCCAAAGCGTTGGGCATTCAGCGGGGAGTTCCTTTATCCGAAGTTAAAAAAATAGCCCCCCACTGTCTTTTAATCCCCAGCGATTATGAAACGTATAGCCTCTATTCCCAAAAAATGTTTTCTATCTTGCGACGATTTACGCCCACCATCGAAGAATATTCAATCGATGAAGCGTTTATTGATCTGACCGGGTTAAGAAGACTCTATCGATGTTCATATGAAGAGATTGCCAAAGACATTCAAGATACGATCCACAAAGAATTGGATATTACGGTCAGTGTGGGAGTGAGTCTCACAAAAAGCCTTTCTAAAATTGCATCCAAATGGAAAAAACCCAATGGGCTGACAATCATTCCAGGACATAAAATTCATGAATATTTATGGCATACCCCCATCCCAAACGTATGGGGATTTGGGAAAAACATCACCGCATTTTTAGAAAAAAAGGA
>CAZDSE010000041.1:7931-10597 GCA_964507905.1 uncultured bacterium
GGTGTGGATATTTGGCATGAACTTCGAGGAGAGATCTCCTATCCCCTTCAAACATCCCCCAAAACAACTTATGCTTCCATTAGCAAATTTAAAACCTTCTCTCCTCCCGCTTCAGACCGCGAGACCCTATTTGCTAGACTCTTACGAAATTTAGAATCGGCTTGTATAAAATGCCGAAGATACAGTCTCGGCGCCAAATCTTTATCGGTCTATCTGAAAAAACAAACGTTTGAAACTTCTGGGTTTGAAATGTCTTTATCCCGCGCGGAAGATTCGCCCCTTATTTTAAATAAATTTTTAAGAATGGCCTTTGATCACGTCTTTAAATCCAATGCTTCTTACCGTGCAACTGGGGTGGTCCTGGGGAAACTGTCTGAAATAACTGCCACTCAATTTAGTCTTTTTGAAAATCCGATTGAAATTTTAGACAAACGAGAAGTTTTTACAGCGATTGACAAGATCAATGCCCGTTTTGGAAAACACACCGTTTTTTTGGGCCCAGGCGCCATGCTCGGCCCTCAGTTTAAAGGAGCTCGAGGAAAAGTGGCCGAACGCAAAACCAATCTGCTGAAAGGCGAGACCTCACGGCAACGACTCGGCCTGCCGATGTTGAAGTTTTGATTTCTGGACTTACTTGAAAAAGCACTCCGGGAAACTGACTAATTTTTTCCTTTGACTACTCACAATATCTTATTTAGCATCGCTCTCAGTTGTATTGTGTAATGTTTCAAAACAGAAAGGAACTACATTTATGAAAAAATATCTCATGGCATCATTATTGGCTGCCACATTGTTTGGCTCAGTGAACCTATTCGCATTTCCATTCACGATCCAAGATGACAAGTGCTATCAGCTGTCACTTTCATTTGCTCTTTCAAATCCCGTATATCTCCCCGGAAAAGATGTTTTTCTCCACGATGGTGACAAACTCACATTTCTTGAAGATGGTAAAACGGTCGGTATGATTGGGGGAAACTTAGGATATATGCTCATAGAAGCACCGCAAGAAAAATGCCAAGCCAATAAGCCGCAAGTGAAATCATTAGTGAAGTAAGTGAAGGTTGGGCCACACTGGCAAAACAAACTTTATAATCAGCTTTCTGCAAGCCAGACCATAGACTCATCTGGATTTAAAAAAGTTGCACGTAGACAAGTGATTGATTTGGTTCGTTTTCTGAACATAAAAAAGGGACAACATATACTGGACGTTCCGTGTGGAACGGGTCGTCATATGGCCGAATTTGCCAAAAAAGGCCTTCACATTACTGGCGTTGATATTAATCCAGAACTTCTGAGAATCGCTGGCAAGAGTCTAACAAAATATAAGAACTCTACTCATTTAATTCGTGGCAATATGTCTAGTCTCAAGCGATTCTACAAAAAGTTCGATGTTGTCACCAATCTGTTTACGAGTATTGGCTATTTTGACTCTGACCAAAAAAATGAAAACATCATTAAAGAGCTCCTAAAATGTCTTAAGCCAGGGGGACACCTCGTCATTGAAACCACAAATGGGGATTATCTCATGAGAAACTGGTCCCCCAACTACTGGCATAGACGAGGACAAAAAATTATAGCTGAAATTCGCAACTTTGATTCGCACACAAAATATAATGAAGGCATTCAGTGCTTTCTTGATTTACAGACTGGAAACGTGAGTGCCCATTACCATCGCCTGAGAATATATCGAGGCGCAGAGTTGGTCCGACTTGTTAGAAAACTTGGAGTCAGAAATGTCAAACTATATGAAAACTTTCAGAGCTCCCCCTATAAGAAAACATCATCTAAACGGATCGTTTTAATTGCCCAGACGGCTTTAAAATAAAACATCTATGTTAGGCCACATTATTCAATATCCTGGATGTATTTTAGACGAAGTAAATCCAACAATAGCGCTACTGAAAGATCGCGTCGATTTGAGAAAGATTAGTCTGTCTCAAATAAAATCTGATTTGGTCACAGAATTTCTCATTGTTCCTGGCGGATCATGTGACAAAGCATTGGTGCATAAAGAGCTGCATAAGCTCATCCAGGGTATCAATAAAAAGAAAAGCCTTCTGGCAGGAATTTGTAATGGTGCATTGGTGCTTGCCAGCGCAGGAGTTCTCAAGAATCGAAGATGCACGCATACGGCCATTCCCAAATATGCTCCTGCGTCAAAGTATAAGGAACTTTTGAAAATAGCTGATCAGCTGTTTATCGACTCACTCTATACCGATGAAGACGTCGTTGTATCAGATAATGTCATCACAGCAAAACCATGGGCCAGCATAAAATTTGCTGACGCCATTTTAAAACAATTACATATGAAGTCGAAATTAAATCCATAATATTGCCTAGTTTTATACCATCTCTGAGATGGTATAAATTTGTGCAAAAAATTTGTTCCAGCAATGGAATCAACAATCTTCATTAAAAGTCTGAGATTGCAGAGTGGTTTTAAATTATGTAGGAAAAAGTATGAAGTCCACCATTCGATTCGACCGTTTGACAGAAGAATACCCACGACCGATTTATCGATGGAATCATGAATAAAAATATAGTGCGTTGTTCTTGGTGTATTTCAGATCCTATCTATGTCAAATACCATGACGAAGAATGGGGAGTCCCGGTTCATGATGATCGAAAGCTATTTGAGTTCTTGGTTCTTGAAGGGGCGCAAGCCG
>CAZDSE010000042.1:0-2436 GCA_964507905.1 uncultured bacterium
ATCATGTCCCAGGGATTAATATTCCGGAAGTCATTAAGCAAGAACTCAAAGATTCGTCGGATCCAATGAAAACGGGCGTTGAAATCGCAGCCCGACAGGTTAAAGCACTCAAAAATTTGTGCCATGGAGTTCATATCATGGCCATTAAATATGAAGAAAAGATATTGGAGATCTTAGACCGTTCCAAACAATTATGAAAAAAACACCTCTATATGAAAACCATGTAAAACTCGGTGCCCGAATCGTAGAATTTGGCGGCTGGCAAATGCCCGTTCAATACTCCGGTATCATAGATGAACACATGGCCACTCGAACCCATATTGGCCTTTTTGATGTGAGCCACATGGGTGAAATTGAAATTAAGGGACCCGATGCCATTCCATTTATTCAAAAAGTCGTTACCCAAGATGTGTCCAAAGCGAAATTAAACGAGCAAGTTCAATACTCCGTCATGTGTTATCCGACTGGCGGAGTGGTCGATGATATTTTAATATATCCATTAACTGCCACGCATGTATTCTTATGTGTCAACGCATCCAATACTGATAAAGATTTTGAGTGGATTAAAAATCAAAAGACAAATGAAAATGTATCCATTGAAAATACATCCAGCCAATATGTTCAAATCGCAATTCAAGGCCCAAAGGCAAAAGAATTACTCTCCAAATTCACGACCACAGATTTATCAAGCATTAAATATTATCGATTTACTCACGGAAAAGTCTTGGACACTTTAATGATTATATCCCGCACAGGCTATACTGGCGAAGATGGCTTTGAACTCTATGCGCCATCGAAACTGGGCCCCACACTGTGGGATGCTCTAATGGACACGGGACAAATGTTTGGCATAAAACCTTGTGGCCTGGGTGCCCGAGACACACTTCGCGTTGAAATGCGTTATCCTTTATATGGACATGAGCTGAGTGAAACGATCACTCCCTTGGAAGCAGATTTGGAGTGGGTGGTTAAGTTTTCAAAAGAAGATTTCATTGGAAAAAAAGTTTTAATAGACCAAAAGGAAAAAGGAATTCCCAGAAAGTGCATGGGTCTTGAAATGCAAGAACCCGGCATCCCCAGACAAGGATACAGTCTTTATTCCCAGCAAAAAGAATTGATTGGTCACATTACGAGTGGTACTTTATCTCCAATTTTAAACAAAGGCATCGGGATTGGGTTTATAAAAACACCCCATGCCGTCATAGGAAACGAATTATTTGTCGATATCCGAGGTAAAAACGTAAAAGCCAGGATTGTAAAAACACCGTTTGTTGAAAGAAAGTCATCCTGAGTGTTGGAGGAACAAATGAATATTCCAGAAACATTATTATATACGAAAGACCACGAATGGGCATTGAATCAGAATGGAAAAGTCAAAGTCGGAATTACCGCCTACGCTCAAGGCCAGCTGGGCGATATTGTCTATGTTGAGCTTCTCAAAATTGGCACCAAAGTTACGAAAGGCAGCACATTTGGAGTCGTAGAATCCGTTAAGGCAGTCTCGGACCTATATGCCCCACTCAGTGGCGAAGTGGTCAGCGTCAATGCCCCTCTCAAAGATTCACCCGAAACAATCAACAAAGACCCCTATGGCCAAGGCTGGATGATCGAACTCACCCCCTCCAATCCAGACGAACTCAAAGAACTCATGGATTATAAGGCGTATCAGGGGTTGGTGGGGTAATTCATTAAAATCAGATTAAAGCTCTTTTATCTTTAATCCTCTTTTTCTAAAAATTTCAGTTATAATAAATATAGAAGTAAAGTGGCACGTTTGTGGAGGCATACAATGAAGGGGCGAATTATATTATTTACGTTTGGAATGAGTTTGGGAATACAGGGGATTTTATTTGCCCAGTCTCCTTCTTATACAGATCGTCTAAATCAGGTCAGCAATGAAAAATTGGACTCGAAGCTGGGAACTCTGTCCAATCAAGACCAAAAAGATTTTCGTCAAAAAGATTTGATGCATGCGTACACCTATTTTGACAAGGACACACCTCAAAAAGACTCGGCTGAAAACGACGCCACCCTCAAGAAAGACTATGTCGAATTTCGAAATGAACATAAGATCCCCAATTACATTGGAGATGACAAAGCCAAAGAGGTTCTAAAAAAAGCCAAAGACGATACGATAAAAACAGAAGTGGTTAAGATTGTAGAAGCCGAAAAATTGCTTCACGATACATTTAAAGCCTATCATCAAGAAAAGACAAAAACCGAGCTTGAAAGTAGCTTACTTAAAACCATGGGGAATAAAAAGGATACAGGATTGGACAAACAGAAAAAAGAAATGGATGAACGGATTGATATCATTGGGGATAAAACTGCCAGTATCTTAAATACTTCCATCCAAAAACTATCGACATCGCAATTGATACCGGAGCCTGAATCTCGAGGGGAAACCTACATGGCGTCGGGTGGTCGGGTGTTTCC
>CAZDSE010000042.1:2446-10514 GCA_964507905.1 uncultured bacterium
GATTTAATGACGGCCTTGGCGGGTGCCATTAATGAGTTTTATCACACAGAGCAAAAGGAGACTTCCAAAGCTGAGATAGAAAAGAAAGAGCAGCTCTTGGCATTTGTTCGGGTGGAAGACAAAACAGACAAGAGGGACGCATCAAAGTCAGAACGATTTCAGGCCATTCAAGAATTTATTTCAAATATCGAAACCCATAAAATGGGAGGAGTGACCCTATCACCGGAACGAGTTCAGGAGATCAAACAACATTTCGCCATGTTTTTAAACACACTCACCCCTGATGAACGAACACAATTTCAATAATTCCCCTTTCCAAGAAAATTTAAGACAACCCGCAAGTGGCAGTACCAGTAGTGGCAGTGACAAAGCCACCGGCCCGGTGTGGGCGCCCAGTGGCGCATTCTATGGAGATCAGGGTCACATTCGAATTTCTGGGGATGCCACCAAGGCCGATGGACCTGTATCGGCACCCGGTGGTGCATACAATTCTTCGGGCAGTCCGATGTCGAATCCAAACGAATTACCAGGCCCCGTCTCAGCCCCCAGTGGGGCTCATGATTCTTCAGGGAATCCAATCCCCTAACGCCTTTATCATTATTTTTATCTAAAAAATAACTTGTCTAGGAATTAACGCATCTGATACTGTTTCTCGAATGATTATGCGTTATCTCCCTCACACCACCCAAGATATTGAAAAGATGCTGGAAACCATTGGGGCCTATTCGGTTGACGATCTGTTTGATTCAATCCCCAGTGAATTCAAACTCAAAAAGCCATTAAATCTCCCCTCCTCCTTATCTGAGATGAGACTTCGGGAACACGTTGAGGGCATCGCCAAGGAAAATACGGCACACGAATTTACAAATTTTTTGGGAGCTGGCACCTATCGCCATTTTGTCCCCACCATTGTAAACTATTTGTCTTCCCAGGGAGGATTTTTAACAGCCTATACGCCATATCAGCCTGAGATTAGCCAAGGCACACTCCAAACTATTTTTGAATTTCAAACCATGATCGCAAATCTCACAGGAATGGAAGTCGCCAATGCATCTATGTATGATGGGGCCACGGCGCTGGCCGAAGCATGCCTCATGGCCAAGCGAATACATCCCGATAAATCCAAAATTTTAATCTCAAAAACGATCCATCCCGAATATAGAGATGTATGTAAAACATATATGGAAGCGCAAGATGTCAGCCTTGTCGAAATTCCGTATGATCCAAAATCTGGCACAGTTGATTTAAATGCTCTTAAAAAAGAGTTGGATTCGTTTGCTTTGGCGATCTGCATTCAATCTCCCAATTTTTTTGGAAGCATAGAAGATCTGGCATCCATCAAAGACATGGCTTCAAAATCCGGTGCACTTCTGATTGTCTCAGTTACTGAACCTCTCTCTTTGGCACTTCTAAAAAGCCCTGGCGAACTCGGCGCAGATTTGGTTATTGGCGAATGCCAATCTTTCGGAAACTATATGTCTTTTGGCGGACCCCATGTTGGATTTTTTGCAACACGCATGGAATATGTCCGCGCCATGCCCGGTCGAATTGTGGGCCAAACGGTTGATGAAACTGGAGCGAGAGCGTTTACATTGACGCTCTCCACCCGTGAGCAACACATCCGACGTGAAAAAGCGACTTCCAACATCTGCACCAATCAAGCCTTACTTGCGACCCGCGCCACTATTTATTTATCGACAGTCGGAGAAGCTGGGCTCAAACAATTGGCACTTTGGAATCATTCGGTGGTCAATCTTCTGACTGAGACTATAAAAGACAAAGCTCGTGTTCGCTTTAACTCTCCATTCTTTAATGAAGTTGTTTTAGAATTTAAAAAACCCATTCACGAAATAGAACAAAAACTTAGAGTAAAAAATATTCTCGGGGGACTTAATCTAGAATCTTATTATCCCGAACTTAAAAATTGTCTGTTGGTATGCACAACGGAACTGAATACGGAGGAACACATTAGGCAATTTTGTCAGGCACTATAAGATGAAAATTATATTTGAAAAATCCAGTTCCAATCGACATGCGTTTGATCTCCCGGCATTTAAGGAAAAAAATTCGATCTCTAAATCATATCTGAGAGATCATTTAAAATCCTTGGGGCTTCCTCAGTTGAGCGAGCTGGAAGTGATTCGTCACTATACCGAATTGGCAGGTCTTAATTTTAATATCGAAAAAGGGCTTTATCCATTGGGGTCTTGCACCATGAAATACAATCCCAGAATCAATGAAGCCATGGCCGCACTTCCCGCATTTTCTGAAATTCATCCGTATGCCCCCCAAGATCTTGTACAAGGATCCTTAAAACTGATGTTCGAAGTGGAACAATGGTTAAGGGAACTCACCGGCATGGCGGCAGTGACTTTGATGCCCGCTGCCGGTGCCCAAGGAGAATTTACGGGATTAAAGCTGATCCGTGCGTATCATAAAGACAAGGGGCTTCATAAAACCAAAATTTTAATTCCAGATTCCGCTCACGGAACGAACCCCGCCAGTGCCGCACTCTGTGGATTTGATGTGGTCAAAGTTCCATCGAGCGTAGACGGAGTTTTGGATCCCAAGGCCGTTGAATCCTATTTACACGATGACGTGGCCGGCATCATGATTACAAATCCCAACACAATAGGACTTTTTGAAGAAAACATCGGACCCATTTGTAAATTGATGCATGCAAAAGACGCATTTGTGTATTGCGATGGTGCCAATTTCAATGCGCTGATGGGACAAGCCAAAGTGGCCGACATGGGAATTGACGTTTTGCAATTTAATTTACATAAGACATTTTCAACACCGCATGGCGGAGGCGGCCCAGGTGCTGGCCCTGTGGGAGTCACAGAAAAATTAAAACCATATCTTCCACTGCCCCGAGTTATAAAAGAAGGAAATGCATATTCGCTCGAAACCAAAAATTCAAAATCCATCGGACGCGTAAAAGGCTTTTATGGAAATTTTGGCGTATTGGTCAGAGCATATACCTATATGAAAGCCTTGGGAGGAGATGGGCTTACCAAAGCCAGCCAGATGGCCGTTCTCAATGCGAATTACATCAAACATCGATTGAAAGAATATTATGATATTCCTTACCCCGATGGCCCGTGCATGCATGAAGTAATATTAAGTGATAAAAAGCAATTAAAGCAAAATGTAAAAACTCTGGATATTGCCAAGCGTCTCATGGATTATGGATTCCATCCACCGACAGTTTATTTCCCATTAATCGTCGCTGGCGCACTCATGATTGAACCGACCGAAACAGAATCCAAAGAAGAAATAGACCGATTCTGCGATGCCATGATTTCCATCGCCAAAGAATGCGAGTCAAATCCAGAAATTGTTCGCACCGCCCCTCACACCACTCCCGTAAAACGCGTCGATGAAGTCAAAGCTGCAAGAACTTTAATCCTGACGTATAAAGCATAAGAATTGATTCATCATCTCGATTGACAGCTTATATAAACAATCCTATAGATGTCCGCTCACAAGGAGGATGAATATGATTAAATCAATTTTATCAACATTACTGGTCGGAGTTCTTTTTATCACACAAACTGTGTCGCTTGCATATGCAGGAGAGAATCAAAGCCCAGCGCAAGATATGCGACTCATCGCAGCGAACCAAATCGAATCCATGGGACAAACATTGCAATCCATCATGGACAATGAGGGTGTTTTGGCTGCCCATCAAGAATTCGAAAAAACATTTAAGACACAATGGTCCACTTCAGTTTCTCAAGTAAAAGATCAGATTTCTCGTTTATCCGATGCAGAAGTCAATACGGTCATTGATCAATTGAAAGCCACTCTCATGAATGCAGATAATGAAAAGAAAGCACAAGTATTGTTTGATATCAGCTGGACCAATCGTCAGAAATTGGAACATATTATGTCCCAATCCGATCAGATGCCGATGGATGAGACTATTAAACAAATTCAGGATCGTGCTGAAATGGTTGGATATGAAAAAACTTTTTCAGAGCTTTCGAATCTTCTGAGAAATCGACATTTTAACTTACATTTTAACTTTGCTCCATTTTCTGGAGGCCCTTGGTATCGTAGCACAATGGCAGCTTGGTTTCTTATTTGGGCGGGAGCGTCAATTCTTGTTTATGTGGTAAATCCACATACGGAAATCGTCGTTGGATCCGTCGGTGTATTTCTCATCGGCTGGGCATTCATTTATGCCACAGATACCGGCCCTTTCAGCTTCTAATTGATCACTGCATAAACAATGTCAGCAATTTTAAAATTAAGCCCTACACCAACACCTCATCCTCAGTCGCTTCCGTCGGCTTAAACCGCTGATTGGTCGGCGGTTCGATTAAGCTTTTTTTATAGTTGTGATAGGACTGAAGTTCCAAGAATGCGGATTTGAGTTGGTCCAATGGTTGCCCGGATACGGTTTTAGAATCCAAAACCTTTCGTAAAGAATCACTAATCGAAGTAATTTTAATAATTTCCCCTTTGACTTGATTTTGAAGACCCCGAACGAGCGTATTAAACTTATCTTTTAACTCTTGAAACTCATCGGTCTCGCGCAGTTGAAGGACCGCTGTAAAATTTCCTTGGGCCACATCATTCATTCTGCGACTTAACGCAAAAATCGGACCCGCCAACCGATGCGAAATATATATCCCCACCACCAATAAGGTGAGAGTCACGACCACGAATGTCCCAAACAGTGAATACACAAAAAGTGAATGCCGATACTGGAGAAATTCGATGACCTCTTGCGATAAGATCACATTGGTTTGAGTAATCAATGTTTGGGTCCTAAAAAAAACAATATAAAGAACTATCCCCACCACAGCGGTGACTGCAATCCCAACCAATGACAAAAGAACTGCAAATCGAATCTGAAAACTTTTGGCAATCAGAATCTGCGTTCTTCGTTTCAAATCGGCCATATGCTTAATGTACACATTTGGTCGCTTTCTTGACAACAAAAAAAGCCCATACTATAGTTTCAACCACTTTATCTAAATATTTGAATTAAAAGGAGAAAACAAAGTGGCGTCTTATCTTCCCGAAGAATATCTGAAAATGCCAGAAGCGGAAATTCATACCCGCATTGAAGCCAAGCGAAAAGAGATTGGCAAAGATCTTGTGATTCTGGGTCATTACTATCAACGCTATGATGTGATTAAACACTCTGATTTTCAGGGGGACTCTCTCGATCTTTCGGCCAAGGCAGCAGATTCAGTGGCCAAGAACATCATCTTTTGTGGCGTTCATTTTATGGCAGAATCCGCAGACATCTTGGCCAAGGATGAGCAAACCGTCTATCTCCCCAACCTCTTTGCCGGTTGTCCCATGGCCGATATGGGCGACTCATTTGATGTCGAACATGCTTGGAACGAAATCACAACTATCTGTAAAGAAAAAATAGCCCCCATTACCTATATGAATTCCACTGCTGCATTAAAAGCCTTCTGCGGAAAATACGATGGCGCGGTCTGTACCTCATCCAATGCAGCTCCCCTATTTAAATTTTATTATGAACACATTGCGAGTAAAATTTTCTTTTTCCCCGATGAGCATTTGGGCCGAAACACCGCATTCTCCATGGGACTCAAAGAAGAAGACATGATCGTTTGGGATCCAACTCTCGAACTCGGGGGAAATACTCGCCAGCAGATTGCAAACGCCAAAATGATTCTGTGGAAAGGATATTGCCACGTCCATACCTATTTTAAGCCAGAACACATCCGAGTGCTGAAAGAAAAATATCCAGATGCTCTTGTTGTGGTCCATCCCGAATGCCAACGTGAAATTGTTGAGATGGCGAATGCGGTGGGCTCTACCAGTTTTATTAAAAAATATGTGGAAGATGCCCCATCGGGATCCACCATCATTGTGGGCACCGAAATCAACCACTCCATTAATCTGGACATCTGGAATGCAGACAAAAAAGTCATTGGAATGGCCAGATCCTTTTGCCCCAACATGTATAAAATTAATCCTCAAAATTTATTATGGACTTTAGAAAATTTGGACTCTCCGGAAGTAAACCGCATCTCTGTCCCCGATCATATCAAAGAAAACGCTAGAAAAGCCCTGCACCGAATGTTAGAAATTAGAAATCGTGTTTAAAGGATTTCTAACTCGAAAAGAAATTTGGCAGTTGACTCAGAAAGTAAAATGCGCGGGTTGAGCCTCTAAATTTAGCCCAACGGTGTTGCGGCATTTAATGAGCCATCTTGCCCCCTATCAAGATCCGAATCTCATTGTCGGGACGGAGACATCGGATGACGCAGGGGTCTATAAAATTTCAAACGATATTGCACTTGTTCAAACCGTTGATTTTTTTACTCCCATTGTCGATGACCCCTACCTGTATGGACAAATTTCCGCCGCCAATGCGTTAAGCGATGTCTATGCCATGGGGGGAAAACCCCTCACCGCATTAAATATCTGTTGTTTCCCCAAGGATTTCCCTCTGGCTCCACTCGAGAAAATTTTAAAAGGCGGACAAGACAAGGCCACCGAAGCCGGAGTGGTCGTTCTCGGCGGCCATACTGTTCAAGACACGGAATTAAAGTTTGGAATGGCTGTGACAGGTCTAATCCACCCAGACAAAGCACTCACGAACAAAAATGCGAAATCGGGTGATGCGCTCATACTCACAAAGCCACTTGGAACTGGTATTATCACCACAGCCATCAAGAAAAAGAAAGCGAGTCAGGAGTTAATTGATAGAGTTTGTCATTGGATGGCAGTTCTCAATAAAAGTGCCGCAGAATGCTTATCGGAATTTAATGTTCATGCGTGTACGGACATCACGGGATTTGGATTAACGGGGCATACGTTTCAAATGGCCAAAGCCAGCCAGGTGAGCTTTGAAATCGATGTGGCCTCTCTTCCCCATTATTCTGAAGCTTTAGAACTCGCAAAAAAAGGATATGTCACCGGCGCAGATAAAACGAATCGGGAATATGTAAAAGATGTCATTCAGTTCACAAAATCATTTCCCAAAGAATGGGAATCGCTCCTCTTTGATCCGCAGACTTCGGGAGGACTGTTTATTTCTTTGCCGAATAGTGAAGCCTCGTCACTGCTTAATAAGCTCCACTTGTCCGGAGTCAGTGAAGCCAGGATTGTGGGCAGAGTGACTTCTCAAAAGAGTTTTTATCTTAAGTTTTCCTAGGAATTACTTGAGATCAATTTCATTCCTGTCCTGAAATCTTTTTTTTGCAATAAATTGTTGTTGCATTACCATGATAATCCATACCCAAAGCCCCGTTTGGATCACAATTTTCATTCATTACAGACAATGGAGTAATGCCTTCTCGTGCCTTTCTATAATCTACATAATTAGAATAGAATGCTCCTTCCGAATCAGTGGCCAGTTTACGGCTGCTTTCAATTTGCCCCTGAATAAATCTATGTTCATTTATTCTTAAACCTCCCCACAAACATAATGCCCCCAGAAAAAATCCAATAAATACCCCCAAGATCATATTTTTCATCTTACCCTCCTTCTAATCATTATATCGGATTTTCCACCTTTTTCTTGAGCCTACTGCTACTATACATCTGGATAAATCATTCCATCGAATCAATAACTTCTCGGCATCTTCTCAAGTGGCGCATGGTCGATGGCAAATCGAATGACTTGAGATTTATTGGCCTTCGTATGCCCACGCGTTCTCAGCTCTGAAACGTGCTGTTCCAGCCGGGCAATATCTTGATTATAAAGAGAGATACATACCAATTTATAGTGTGATGGCTTGTCCTTGATCACACGCTTTCGTCTTCTCTTTAATTTTAACCCATATTTTTTCCTCAAACTCTTGGGCAGCATGGCAATCTCACGATTCCGACTGTAAAGCGTCTCCACTAGGGCAGACGAATCCGCCCTTTTTCTTGTTCTTTTCATTACACTTCTCCTTTCTGATCCAGACTAGCGAAATTCAAACACCAATTGCAAGAAAAAAATTATATAAGTGTTTATATAAGTAAAATCGAGAGAGAAATAACGGCGAAAATAATTAATCGGATTTTATTGAGAGGGGTTCTTCCAAAATTTAGTGAAATTTATCGGAAATAAGTAAAAATGCTC
>CAZDSE010000043.1:0-4040 GCA_964507905.1 uncultured bacterium
GACTGAGCTCCCCTTCATTATTTTTAAAATCTGAAACCCAGGTTTCCAATTTTGAATTGACTTCAAATGTATCCACACCTTCTATTTTCATTTGAAAAGCATAAAACGGTTGTAGTGACGCTTTTTCATCCTGAGCCACAAATGTATAATGGGATGGTCGAACCGAAATGGCAGATTCCAATCCAGTTTTTTCTAGCACGATCGCTTCTCTCAGAATATTTTTTAATAACTGATTCACCAGCAGTCGTTGATATTCACTTTTCATTTTTGTAAGTGGTGTCGCAAATGAGAAAAGAATTTTTCTGACCTCACCATTTACTTCAATCCCTTCAGTCTTTAATTCCTTCCCCTTAATGATTTTAAGGATTATTTTTTTAGAATCACCATTTTTTGGTTTCCACTCATAAACGGCTTCTTGATTTTCCAGAGATGAAACCAATTGATTGCGATTCAAATCGCTCTCCATTGATTTTAAAAAATCACGAGGAGAAATGACAGATCCAGAATAATGTCCATACAAGCTATATACCGGAATCCACTGATCTCGCACCTTTGTTAACTTGACTGAATAATTCAGCAGTCGTCTTTCTTCAGGTGTCAGCTGGGACGATTTCATTAGAGTCAGAGTTTTGAGTCCAGATAAGCCCTCATCATCAACCGCCACAGAATTTGCATTCCAATCTTTTAAAATAATGCCAGCACTGGCATTTAATCCAATCCCCACAGTTACAATAAGTATTAATTGACTCATTATTTTCATAATCGCACCCTCCTTTTTAAAATTATTTCGACTCGCAATACTCACGAGCAATTCTTTCTAGCTTTTCATTGACCTCTTCCCCATAAAAAGTAACCAGAGTACCGAGGGTTGACACCACACTGATTTGATTTCCATTTTCGAGTTTGTCCTCCGCATCATTCAACTGGTCTTGAATGTCATCACTTAATTCTTCCATTTCATCTTCAGCATCATCCCCATTAAATACAGAACTATCCGCTAATTCAGATAAAGCATCTTGTAGGCCCCTCCCCCCTTCAATCGCCGATCGTAATAATCCGTGGTAATAGGCCAATCCACAGGTTCCCAACCGAATATCGGACACCAATGAGCGGCGTATGCCTTCAGACAACAAGGGAGCCGAAAACAAAAGCCCTTTTACAACTCCACATTTGTATGCACGTCTTGGTGAATCCTCATGTTCTGAAAATACGGTTGAAATTGGATTTAATCCAATGACTATGCTCACCATTAGAATTAATTTAGATAGATTTTTCATTTACTGATCCTCCTTCTTAATCACCTTTATTTTGTTACACACCGAGCATAAATAAAGGCTTTATATATATTTTCCGAATCGCTAAAGCTTCCAAACGCGATACTATTTTCGGCTTTATCATCATTCACCTTCTTAAATACAGTCGAAACCTCAACCAGTAACTCACCCGCTGAAGTAGAACGTACGCCCACGAAATGTGGGAATTCCTCTTTTGATGCATCCAAAAAAAGAGACTGAGGCTTGCCAGCCAAAAAAAGATAAACCTTATTTTCACCTTCTTCTTCAGTATTGATGAGGCTATTTTCATTTTGAGGATTTATTTCAAATTTCAACAAAGCAACATCTTCATCCTTCATGGTTTGACCTCGAACTGCATTACGAATTTCACAAAACCACATCTCGTTCAGTCTAACTTCCTCCAATGAGGGTAGACTTCCTCCCTTAAAATCCTCTCGCATTTGACTTACGACCCTATCCTCATCTGGATGGCCTGCCAGTAATGGCGTTATTGGCCCAACAAATATCGAGAGAATTAAAAATCCAAAAGTAAAAATTTTTCTTTTCATATATACATCCTCCTTCATTGGCTTTGTGTTTTATAAAATATTCAGTAGAAGTCAATGGATGAATCATCAAATGGAAGACAAAGTGGTTTCTATTGGAAAGCACTCACGCAGCGAAATCCCAATTGAGAAGAACGAAATTCAGGGGCAAATGCATTTCGCACCCAAGTGACTGGAAGAGTCTTCTGGACAGTTAAATAATATTCACCCCGGCTTGGCCCCTTGGGATTTAAGAGAGGAAAATCAACCGGCAAGCGTTCGCTATAAAATGACATGGTCCATTCCCCATATGATATCCCAGTTTGTGCTTGGGATGGATGGTCTAATAAATATTTTTCAATCTCATATTCTGTTGGAAGATCCAATCCATAAAATAGACAATATGCTTTTGCTCCGACCCAAGAAATATGGGTCATGGGATCTGCCCCATGACTGGCATCAATTGTTGCGTATGGGTTTATTTTTTTGCTTTGAAATAATCGAATTGGCCACCCAAATATGGTGCTCAATATCCCTCTTTTGGGATCCTCCGATTTTAGGGGCGCCACCAAAGGATGATTCTCTATGATCAACTGATTACCTTTGGCATCCGTATAGCGGTCATTTGTCACATAGGTTTCATTTAAGAATCTGGCAAACTCATCTTGTGAAACAAGATCCGACGCCCAAAAAGAGTCTAAGAATATCGTTTCATGCGATGCCGCCATGGACTGGTAAAATCCTGGATAAACCAAGATTAATTCTTTCCCATTTTGACCCGTCTTTTTTTCGATAGATGTGTCAGAACATTTTTTTTCGTTTGCATTAGGACAGGTCTTTACAGGGATTGGCAGAGGAACCGTACACCCTGGTAGCGGCGCTTCATACGCATACCATCGACCTGCATCATACAGCTGCAAATAAACGAAAATGGGAGAAATATCCCCAATTGCTCTTCTAAAAAATATCTTATCCCCACTAAATCGGATCAGTTCCGCACTATCGGGAGGATCCAAGGTCACTCGTACATTAAATCTGTTTTCAAGAACCAATCTCTCAATTTGAATGGGACTAAAATTTCCAGTAGACACAAACGTGACATATATTTCACATTGTCCACTTCCCTGTCCGTTCACATTGTCACTTACAGCAACACTCACTCCTATATCTCTTAAATTTCCAACTCCTGGAGTTAAAAGAGCCCCATAATTCACCAATCGTACAGAAAAAGTCGATGGATCCACCGTTTTTTCCGTCACAAATGCTCCCTCTGGAAGCATTTTAAGGTCCAGCGTTTGATTGGGGCCAAGCTCTCCGCGATATCGAATGATCCAAGATCCCAAACACATAAAATTTCCATGACATGAGCGGATATCTTGCTTTATTTGTTCCAGACCCTCGACAAATTCAGATGCCGTGGCTGTATATTGAATGAGGAAGAAACACAAAAATAAAAAATAATATTTCTTCATTTGTGACTTGCTTGTATCGGAATCCATCATGAAGTCAATAGTTCATATACAAATTCTGCTTTCATCCAGAAAACATATAAGAGCTGTTTTCTAAAAGAAGTTGTCATGTTTTCCATATTGACAAATCGGACATCCTCTATTATTGAAATCACCATGCTTTTTGAGCACGCCAATTATCGGTCCTATTTGAAATCAGTTCTGCTTGAAAAAAACAGCAAGAATCCAAAATTCTCCCAACGGGCATTTGCAAAATATTTGGCCATTAGTCCGGGGCAATTTAATTTGGTGCTTCAAGGGAAAAAACACATATCGGAAGAAACCGCACTTCGCATTGCAACCTGTCTACGACTGGAAGAAAAAGAAGCCGATTATCTTTGCAATCTGGTCCGATTGGAATCTGCAAAATCCCCGGAGTCCAAACAATTTATTGCACGCAAATTAGAAGAGCTCCATCCCAAGCAATCTTTTCATACACTTTCTTTAGATACATTTAAAGTCATCTCTGATTGGTACCACTATGCGATTATGGAAATGATCACATTGGATGGATTTAAAGCGGATCCGGCGTGGATCGCCAAGCGACTTAAAATTTCTAAAACTGAGGTGGAACTGGCTTTAGAACGGCTTGAACGATTGGAGCTCATTAAGAAAGAAAAAAATGGATGGGCCAAAACCAATGAATTTGTTGCTGCCAGATCAGATCTGTTTAATGAGGCGCTACGGAAATTTCATGAACAATCGCTTGAGAA
>CAZDSE010000043.1:4050-10473 GCA_964507905.1 uncultured bacterium
AAAGATAGTCTAAAGACTTTAAAATCCGAAGAAATGGAATTTGGAGCGATCACCATGTCCATTGATCCTCAAAAAATTCCAGAGGCCAAAAAACGCATGAAGCAATTCAGACTCGATATGGCCAAATATTTGGGGAAGGGAAAACGGACCGAAACGTATCAGTTGGCCATGCAACTTTTTAAGCTCACCACAGGAGGAAAATCGTGAAATTTATACTATTATATTTAATATTTCTTCCTCTGATTATGACCAGCGATCTCACCTTTGCCCAACAGCCCGGTGGTGGATCGGACGCCTCAGGCGGAGGAGAATATTTAAAAGTCAAGGTACGCATGGGTAAACGGTTGGCCATAGAAGCCTTGCGCACTATAGATGAATCTCATCTTGAACACTCAAACCTCTCACCTCAATATCTAACTATTTATACCTATATTCGACAGGATCTGGCCAATGATCTGAGCAACAGTGCATTGAACTTTCACTCCTTACCCGAAGAAAGAGTTCAATTTGTCATCAATGGAGTTGAAAAAACAGCCATCACCAAACACAAAGCGGCATTCCCAATTGAAATTAATCTACTCAAGTGTGAAGAGCTTCAAGTCACAGAAATAGGAGCAGCCACTCTCATGATGAGAGAAGGTGCCAGGCACTTGGGTATTTCAGATGATGCGACGTTGGATCAAATTGAAGAAATCGGAATCATCATGGTACATCAGTTTTTATCTCAACATCCCAGTTTCTTTATTGAACAAAACATGGGATCCGCAATATCCCTAAATCACATTGCTGCAGCCAATCAGACATTTCCGGCATCATCCTCGTGGGCACGTGGAATTTATCTCACTCCATACGATGCAATGACCTATAAAGGAGAAGTCACCTATTTGTATGAAGATTTCTTTCATTACTATACGTATCCTGGAAACTTTGATCCCCAAAAAGAAGAGCTCATTATTCAAACCATGAAATCTGTAGAAAGCTTTTTTCGAGATTTTGGATTTATGATCTCATTTGAATATCGTGGGGAATTCAATCAACCTCCCCATGAATATCCATATTCAGCCAGTTGGATTTATAAAGACACCTATTTAAAAGATACACACAATGTGATTTCAAATAATCAAAACATCTATACATCGATGTCCGTAGATAGCACTTTAAATCAAAATGAATATAAAAATGTGAAGATCTCCTTTGATTTGGATATTAATAAAAAAATATTGCTTCATCCGTATTTGGAAAAAAGCTACTACCATCACGCCACGAAATACCCCTGCTTATGTGAAGTCATTATAAAAACCATTTTTAAAAATTTGTCGCTCAATAAACTTTTTCCCGAGTTCAATGAATCAGAGTTTAAAACGGTAGAAATGGATTTAAAGGAGGACGTAAATCCCCTTCCGCATCGGCATTCGGAACTTCTCTCTTCTTTTGCTCCGACTCAAATTCAAGCCATTCAAGAATTTCTGAAAACTCGGGTGGTGATTATCCAAAAACCAAAAACACGATTAATCTCTGATTACACCTATTATACAATATATGAAACCACAGATGGTTTGTTTCTCGCATTTAAACCTGATTTGCTATCAAAGATCCCCAAAATTCATAATCTTTATCTCACGCTCAATCTTAAAGAATCTCTGTTCGGTATTGATTCATTATGGGGAGATACGAGAATCTTTCACACTGAGCTCCCATATCCAAATGGCTCATTTTCTGAGCTTCCCATGAATTCTATTTTTATTGCTCTTCCAAATCACAATCCAGATCCAATGCTGACTGTGATATCCGGAGGAAGATTAAGAATCTTGTCACTTGCTTCTTATAATCCATTTATATCTTCACACTCATATGAGCTAAAATTAATAGAAAGTTCCATTGACTCGGAGTATGACTCCCCATTTGACGTCCACACATTTCGTTTGCCTGCCCTAAATTTCATGGAGGAACAACATGAATAAATATGCATTCATCCTATTGATGTTTTTTTTGAATCTCGGTCATGCGATCGCCCAACAACCCGGCGGTGGATCGGATGCATCTGGAGGTGGAGATGGACTTGAGACGCAAATCTTAGAAGGAAAATTTTTGGCGATTGAAGCGTTGAGTCACCCGGATGAACGGGCTTTTAACGGCCTTTCTATTGAGCCAGAATCAATCCAATATTTTATGTCCATCCGAGAAACCTTAATTAATGATTTAAAACAAAGTGAGTTTAGGATCTATAAAAAAGATCCGGATCACGCCGAAATGTTAATAGATGAAGAGCGAAATATCATTCGAAAAGATGAATTTATAATTCAAGGTATCGAAAAAACATTTATTACAACCCACCGCCCACATGCGCTCATTAAGATTAACTTCCCTCGATGCCAAGAGCTAAATATTCGTCTCAATAGCGCAGCTGTGTTATTCGTGCGTGAATCTGCAAGACACTTAGGCATTCAAGATGAGATCGTACTTAGAAATGATATTGAAAAAATAGCACTGGTTCTTGTAAAATCAAAACTTCCAAATTGGTCATAGGATGATCCCAGTTTAAATTCAGAAATTTCTAAATCACTTCCATCGACATCTATCCCTGCAACATCTTTCCCGGGTGTCAAAACCATGATCCATATCCCGGAAGGCCCATATGAATCGAAATCAGATCTTCTCAGAAACAAGTCGGTAGACCTATTGGCCTTTGATATCTCCCCTCTCATTTCATATGAGCAATTTGTATCCTTCTTAAATGAATATCAGAAAAAATATCCAGATCGAATAGATCCAGAAACTCACGAACTGTTGGACTCAGGCAACAATAAACTTTTCGTCGAATCCTATGAGATTTCATATGAATCATCCATCGACAATTCGTGGCGCAACAATCGCAGTCTCTGGAAATATTTACCCATTATCAATATTCCGGGTTCATTCATCCAAGACTGGATTGAAAAGGATCATTTTTTTGTTCACTATGACTATGAAAAACCAAAATCGGTCCAGGTCACTTGGGTGGGAGCACAAGAATTTTGTACCCATTATGGGCTCGAACTTCCATCGGGTATTCAAGCTGCCCGGGCAAAGCAATTCGGACATTTTTCTGAGTCTGACAAAGAATGGGAAGTGTTATGGATATCACCCCCAGATATGAATCAGGGATTAAAGCGTGTGAGAAATTATCACAACGACTGGGAAGATTTAGATATTCGCTTTCCGGACGATCTCTCTCGATTTCGTTGCGTTAAAAATGAAACTCACGTATCCGGAACATCGGTTCAGCCGGCTTCGGTCTATTCACAGAACCTCTCCCAAGATCTCACACCAAATCTTCTCATGAAAATATCTTCTGACCAACTGGTGGACTCAGTGACTTCTGGAAAAAAATATTTTTCTGAAGATTTCTTTCATTATTATATTCAAAAAGATGCTTTTACAGAGGAAGAACAAAATATCATTCATGCCACATATATCGAAGTTTCAAAACTACTCGCTTCCCATGGATTTCCCGTCAAATATCAGTATCGTGGCCTCTTTAATAGTCAGATAAAAAATGCATTGAGTCATTTAAATTTAGACTATGCTCACTATCCCATGGAAATTGAATCCTATGATAAAAGAAATGTCATTTACAGGGGGCCGCTGAACTCAAGCTTGGGATTGGCATCATCATATACATTAAAGGAATCCCCACTACTTGCAGTGATCGGTCAAAACTATTCATATGTTGAAATCGGTAGCGACATCATCCTTCAAAACTCCATTCGAACTTACCCTTATATTGACGATCATAGAACATACCATCCCTGTCTTTGTGAAATCATGACCGAATATATTCTGAAAAATCTTAACTACTCGGACACATTTGCGCTAACCTATGGTCCCGGTACTTATACTAATTTCAGCAAAGAAGCTCTCGTCAATAATCATATTCACCTGAGCATTCTGGATTATTTTTACACCAATACAAAAAGACAGCAAAATCTAGATAAAGTATTACAAAAAACCAAGGTCGTTGAAAGGCCCAAACTGGATCTCATCAAAGAAAATGACGATGTATCCGTCTATAAAGTCATGAATGGAATATATGTAAAGTTCAGCGATCATTTACGTAAGCAATATTATAAGGGAGATCCGCTTCAGGTTACGATTATAAATCCCTCGTCGATCCGTGAGAAGCTCATTGCAGACACACTGCATCTTCACTCGGACTACACAGACCCACCATTCTTCTCCCAAATGGATACACTCTTTACAATCCAAGATATGCAATGGGATCCCATGATTGGATCCTTGCCGATCGGACGGATGCGGGAAAAAGATATAAACAACAATCCGGAAGCAGGAACTGCTGTCATTTTAAGAGTATTTGAAGAGGATCACCCAGAAAGAATTATTTCGTCGCTGCCATTCAGTTGGCCTGACCTAAGGCACCCAGTTTTAGACAATCATCAGTAATATTTATTTTGGCAGTTCAGGATTCTGGACAATCTCCAACTGAAGTGGCTCGTTCTCTGGGACGCTCCGAAGGATCCAAGACAAGCGCCTTAAACTGCTTTCAAGACCAAATCCGTTTAAAGGCTTTCCATTCACTTTTCGAACAAGAGTACTTTGTGACGTAAATTGTGCATAACTGGGATTGGTAGATTTATTTTCATATAATAAAACCCCAATAGGGACTTTATTCCCACTACTTTTGGCATAGGCATTTACAAATGTAAGACCTTCATACACCAAAGTCCCCTCTTCATTCGACCAATCCATATGAAAATCAAAATTTCTGGCCACACGTTCGACATGCACAGATCCAAAGCCATCACTATATATGATCAAATCTTGTGTAACTTTTTTGGATTCTTTGAGTTGGTTTAGGATCATTTCTGCAGAAGTATAATCAATGACCAGTCCCCCCAAAAGACCCATATCCGGATTTATAAACATGCTATCGGTTATCCCAGCCAAAAATCCCTCTTCGGTAAAAACCGGTCCGCCACTACATCCATGATCTGCTTTAAAGTCGAGAAGCAAACGTCGGATGCCATATAATTCTATAGAATCCTTAATGAGCTTTCCAGAAAGAGCTGTGGGCTTGGCCAATGCATAATTCGGAAAACCATAAATGAGAAACTTAGATTCATTTAAGTAACTGAGATCTGCTCTGTGCCATGATCTTTGATCCCGAAGCACATAAGGAAAGTCATGATAGGTGGATAAGAAAGCCTGATAAAATGGTGACTCTTTTTTAATTCGAAGCAGTGCCAAATCTGAAAAATCATCTTTGGCGATCACTTCAGCCAAATATCCCTGTTTTGACATCACCAAATCTCGGCTCACGGGAGCGACAAAAACAGTCTCATCGTTTCGCACCACATGTGCATTTGTCACGATATCTCCATCTTTGTTCCAAAAGAATCCAGCTCCTCCCCCACCCAATCCATCTTGTCTAATAATCCGAACAAACGGCAAAAGGATGGGATGCGTTGGTTTGGCATTTGAAGCATGAATCAGATTGTCTACTAAATTTTCAACTGCGCCCCCGCGATCAAATCGTATGCACAAAATCCCCTCTTCTTGGTCAGGTTCACACTCCTGATTTTTGGATATTCCGCTCCAATACGTTTGGATGCAACAATGCCTGATTCAAATTATCCGAAAAACTTTTTGTTTCTATAACGAGCCTGGGGTCAAAACGCCATTCTATATTCGTCTCGGCCAAGGCCAAGAAAGAATACAAAATCCCAATGATCATCATCATTACTTTCATAATGCCCCTTGAACCAATCGTGTCAGAAATTTATCAATATTTGAATTAACCATCGAATTTGGGTAAGACTCCCTATAATCAAATAAGCACATATACCGCGCAGGATTGGTATTCAGCCAACTTTGGGAAAGAAGGGTAGACACCATCATCCGCTGAATATCTTCATTGGGTTCAGTGGGCAAATATTGCTGAATCAGACCCAATCGTGTTCGATGTTGATTAAATCTTTCATATTGCGTCATGATAAAAGAAAACGCTTTATATCGCACCAGAGCACTCTTATGTTCCAAAAAGGGTTTCATTTTGTCTAACAAGGGACAAAGATAAGACCCCTCTGACAGATCAAAAATCCGTGCCATTTTATCAGGCTCGGATTTAAAGCGCTCCAACAATCGAAACATCTCGCAGGTGGCTTTTACTACGGCTTCTGGTGTCGGACACATATCTAATAAATTTTTAAATGCAATTGCGGTAATCAAAAAATCATTGGAATCCAAATAAACTGTTAAAATATCGCTCGCTTCGTCAAAATGATCTCTTAAATATAACGAGTTAATGAGATCTAATTTCAATGCCCGAGAGATTGACGGAGACATGAGCATTCCATACAACTGCTTCCATAATGCGTCATCATCCAAGGATATCCGCATGAGGATATTACAATAAAGCTTTCGTTT
>CAZDSE010000044.1:0-413 GCA_964507905.1 uncultured bacterium
CCAATCCCAAATTGGTTGGGCTGGTTAGGCACTGGATATACGGAAAATTTTTTTGAACAAATTCTACACTTCCATCCGTAGAGCCATTATCAAAAAAAATAATTTCAAAATCTTGAAAGGTGTTGGCATATAAAGACTGGAGACACTTTTCAAGATATTCTTTTCCTTCCCAATTGACGATGACAATGCTGACGAGTGGAGAGGGGCTCATGAAATTTTTTTCTCAAATATAATATGGTGAATCGCTAGGCCCATAACACCTAAGGTGAATGTAATAAATGTAACAAAGGCAATTTTTTCAGCAACCCACTGAACATCCATCGACAAAACAGTCATGGCGATTAGAAATGTAAAGAGTGAGACACAAAGAAAGATTTTACTGACAAGTGATATCAAGTTCATATGTTTGCAAA
>CAZDSE010000044.1:423-7024 GCA_964507905.1 uncultured bacterium
CTCACCGGGAGCCTCGATCTTGGGCAGTTTCGGGGCCCCCTTCTGCATCTGGACTGTCTCGGCGATGTTCCCGCCCGACTTGACATATTTCCAGTCCTTGTGGCGGCCAAACTCCTGCTTGGCAACGTCGTAGTCGTAGACCTTGCGCCAGCACCGTCAAGGGACAACATGACAATCCTTTGCCACAAATAAGCCATTGATCTTTAATAATTGCAATTATAAAGATAGGGATGATGCAATATTCAAGAGTAAGTTCAATGACTTCTGGGAGTTATGTCCTACAGGGGCTTGCCATTTCCATGAGGCCAAAACAGTGGTCTAAAAATCTCTTTATTTTTGCGGGAATCTTATTTTCTGGAAAACTTTATGATCTATCGCTGTTTGTAAAGTGTGTGGAAGCGTTTGCGCTGTTTTGTTTGGCCAGCAGCAGTATTTATATTTTAAATGATCTGGTGGATATCGAAGGAGATCAAGCTCACCCGACCAAAAGATTTCGCCCGATTGCGGCAGGAGAGATTTCCGTTTTGAATGCAGGTTTTTTTTCAGCATTGTTGGCTGTCTTGGCCGTTGAGTTGGCCTTTTGGATTCAGCCACTATTTGGCTGGGTGATTGTTTTATATATTCTTCAAAATATTTTTTATTCTTTGGTTTTGAAGTCGATAGTTATTCTCGATATCTTGGTGATTTCTGCAGGCTTCGGGTTGAGAGTTATTTCGGGCAGTATTGTGGCCGACGTATTGCCCAGTGAATGGGTATTGCTCTCAACGATTTTTTTGGCGTTGTTTTTGGGTTTCGGAAAAAGACGTGGGGAAATGGTGCTGCTGAGTGGGAATGCCGAAAAACACAGATCGAATCTTGCGTTTTATACGCGGGAATATTTGGACTATCTGACTTTTTCCATGGCGACATTGAGTATCGTTTCATATCTTTTATTTGTTTTAACATCGGGTCATAAGCGCTCTTTTATGCTGACAATTCCATTTACTCTCTATGCGATTTTGAGGTATTTGTATTTGTTGTTTGTTGAAAATAAAACGCAAAGTCCAGAAGTGCTGGCGTTAGAAGATAAGCCGCTGATGGTGAGCATTGTGGGATGGACGGCGGCATGTGTTGTTGCTTTATATTTTTTTTGATAGGAGGAAATCATGAAAGCATTGATTACAGGATATCCCGGATGGTTGGGAAATCGTTTCTTAGAAATGTTATCTGAGCGGATGGAATGGGACATCCGATGTTTGGTTCTCCCCAATTCGGATGTGTCATTGGTTCAGAAATTATCCAAAAGAAAACCGATAGAACTTGTTTATGGAGATGTGACGAAAAAAGAATCTTTGGCCAAAGCGACACAGGGCATTGATTGCGTGTTTCACTTGGTGGGATTGATCCATCCAAAGAAAATATCTGAGCTGTATGAGATCAATACCAAGGGCACAGGGAATCTTTTGGAAGCTGCGCATCAGTCCCGTGTAAAACGCTTCGTTTATGTGAGCAGTAATTCAGTGGCGGGAATTAATGAGAGTCGAGAAAAGCTTTTTACCGAGGGTGATCGGCCCAATCCGTATCTCAATTACGGGCAGAGTAAATTTTTGGCGGAAGAAAAAGTCCGCGAATATCAAAATGCAAAAAAACTCGAGACCGTGATTCTTAGACCCTGCTGGTTTTATGGTCCGCATCAGCCCGTGCGACAATCCACATTTTTTACGATGATTAAAAAAGGAAATCCCATTTTATTCGGCTCTGGAAGAAATTTAAGAAGCATGAGTTATGTGGACAATACCTGTGAGGCGATGATTTTGGCGGCTACCAAATCAGCTGCCAATGGACAAACTTATTGGATTGCTGACGAAAGACCATATGAAACAAATGAAATATATGAAACTGTGGCAGAGCTTCTCAAAGTAAAAAAATTGAGTCCCAGGCGAGTTCCTGATTTCGTGTCTGAGGGATGTGCATTGGCCGATCGAGTGTTGCAAAAATTAGGTTTATATAAGCAAGAGATTCATGTTGCGGGTGAAATGAATAAACATATTGCCTGTTCAATTGAGAAGGCAAAGCGTGAATTGGGATATACACCCAAAATATCCTTGAGAGAAGGGATGAAGCGGTCCATTGAATACCTGAGATCGCAAGGCCATGAGTTTTAGCAGAAGGCAAATCCTTCTTATTCTTGCAACCATATTGGGACTTTCATTGTGGCTCAGGTGGGATGGCATGTTTTATGGCCTTCCATATTTTTTCCATCCTGATGAAAACCGAATTGTTCTAGATACCTTGTCCATGGGACAAAGACACAGTCTGCTCCCTGAACGCCCCGACTATGCCCTCTTGTACCGATACTTTTTGTTGGTTTTGTATGGCTGTGTCTTTGGGATTGGATGGGTTCTTGGAAAGTTTCAAAATTCCATGGATTTTGCCCTCGCCTTTATGAAAAATCCTTCATTCTTGTTTGAAATTTCTCGCATGGCGAGTGTTGTGGCGGGTGTCTTGTGTAGTCTTTCTATTTTTCTAGTGGGGAAAAGATTTTTCTCAATAACGACGGCATTACTTTCAGCCTTATTTGTGGCCATTGAAATTCAACTCGTACAACATTCGCAAACTGCCACTTATTCAATCATCTTGGCATTGTTTGTCATTCTTACATTTTATTTCATGCTTTGTTTAATGGAAGATTTTTCTCAAAAAAATTTAAATGGATTGGCCATTGTATATGGACTCACCATCTCCATTCAGAATCATGCCATTTTTTTATTGCCGACAGTAATTTTTGCT
The DNA here is from genome assembly GCA_964507905.1 of uncultured bacterium. Taxonomy (GTDB): domain Bacteria; phylum Bdellovibrionota; class JACOXK01; order 2-02-FULL-40-11; family 2-02-FULL-40-11; genus CAZDSE01. Next base: position 3,193 of record CAZDSE010000044.1, read on the forward strand.
TTTTTCATCAGTGGTTTTAAGCAGGGCATTTCATTTTTAGAACTATTGAAACAATCTAAGAAAGCCTTTGTTTATCTGATGATATTTGGTCTCATCGGAAACTTTTATTGGTTATTTGAATTTAAAAAATCCTGGATAAAAACATCAGAGCTCATGGGAGTGGCTCAGGTGGGATTTTCATCAGAAGCACCATTTTCACATACATTGGGCAGTATGTTTTCATGGTTTGTTCGCGAGATTGTCCGACAGGATTGGATATTGGGTTTTGTTATGATTTTGGGATTGGGGTGGGCGTTGATCAGACATTCCATTAAAGATCTTCTTTTCTTAACTTATGTGATCGTCGTGCTTTGGTTTTTTTCAAATTGGGGATTTAGATATTTACACGATGTTTTGGCATTGCTTCCTCTATTATGTTTGTGGGGGGCGGATATGATATTTACTTTGGTGTTTCGAAAACGATATCCCACTGTTGTGGGAGCGATGGTTATTCTATCGGTGACTGTACCATCGCTTTATCGGGCGATATCGGAAAATCAAAGAAAAAATATCATAGACACTCGAATAGAAGCTCGAAAATGGGTTGAATCACATGTTTCAAGTGGAAAGAAAATCGCTGTTGATTGGGCGGTGCTCTCCGTTCCGATTCCATCAAAACTTCCGTGGATGCTTCAAAATCGCATTGCCAGAGGATATTACGAAACACATTTTAGTGAAGAGTTTAGAGATGCTGTGTCGAAGTCCATTCCAGAGCCAACCTATGATGTGAGCTCAATAAAGATGGCATTAGAAGAGCCACTTTGGCCTCAATCCATGCCCGATTCTATTCGAGAGCGGGCTAAAAAAAGAGAGGTTTTTTTAGATTTATATAGAAATTTTCATTTTAAGAGCCTACTGGAACTTAAAAAAGAAGGAATCGACTATGTGGTTATTTCCAGCTACGCTTATGCTCATTTTCTGAGAGACGGGGAACCTGGAAAAGAGCATATGTTTGATATAGGCACATTAGATGAACATGACAAAAGCATTCGACATTCAGATCACTTTATCGATGACGATCGCCATGGATTTTTATTTTTTCTAGTGGAAGAGGGAAGATCTTTTTATAAGCCTCTCTTGGATAATGTGTCTTCTGATGCCAAATTGATTCAAGAATTTTTCCCAAAAGATGGACAATTGGGTCCGATCATAAAAATTTATGGATTGGTGAAATAACTATGTGCGGGATTGTGGGTTTTACAAATTTTAGAGATCCAGAGCTTTTAAATCGAATGATTCAAAGCATGGTCCATCGAGGACCTGATGATGAAGGGCGATTTGAAAGTGGGGAAGTTAGTTTGGGATTTCGAAGGCTGAGTATTGTGGATTTGGCGACTGGCAATCAGCCTCTTTTCAATGAAGATGGATCGGTCGTAGTGGTTTTTAATGGAGAAATTTATAATTTTAGAGAAATTAAGGATGATCTTGCCAAAAAAGGCCACCGGTTTGTGAGTGCAACAGACGGAGAAATTATCGCGCATGCGTATGAAGAATTTGGAATCGAATGCGTTCAAAAGTTTAGAGGCATGTTTGCTTTTGCTTTGTGGGATCAAAATCAGAAAAAACTTTTTTTGGTTCGAGATCGGCTGGGGATAAAACCCCTTCATTATGCATGGGTTGAAAATAAACTCTTATTTTCATCCGAAGTTAAATCATTATTGCAGTACCCAAATATAAATCTCGAATTAAATCCTCAGGCGGTTGATCTATTTTTATCTTTTCGGTATGTGCCAGATCGGGAGTTTTTATTTAAGCACATCCATGTTTTAGATCCAGGGCATTTTCTCGTACTCCAGAACGGACAGTTTTCTATTCATCGCTATTGGGAGATGAAAATGGCAGCCATTCCACAGGCCGCTATTTCTAGTGCAGATTCCATTGGGATCTTCCGAAACAAACTGGAAGAATCCGTGCAGTGCCGGTTGATGAGTGACGTGCCTTTGGGCGTATATTTAAGTGGTGGTCTGGATTCGCGTGTGATTGCTGCACTGGTAAAACGCTTTCATTCGAATCTGATTACATTTTCCCATGGACTTAACGATGAAAAAGATGAGATGAAATATGCGAGAAAAGTGGCCCAACATTTGGGGGCAGAGCATCGAGAAGTCAAAATTGAGGATCAGCATTTATATGATTTGCCAGAACTTTTGTATCACATGGATTCTCCCATCGCGAATTCGGATATTATTGGTTTTCATCTCTTGGCCAAGCTTGCCAAAAATCATGTGAAAGTCGTTTTGGCAGGGGAAGGTGCCGATGAACTGTTTGGGAGTTATGTTCATCAATCGGTTTTATTTTACGCAAGTAAAATTAAACAAAAAGTTCCTAAAGTACTTTGGCAAAGGGTGTTGCCCACTATTTTTGACAAGGCCCCTTTATCACTGATGAATGCTTTCTTTGAATACCCAGGCTATTCCCTGGATCAAAAGGCCAAAGAAAGAGTGCTGAATTTCTTACGATCCCCATCTCTTGCCCAGGATTACTTCACATTGAATTCATTGTTAGGACGGTCGGATAAAGACGGCTTATACACCGATAAGATGAAACAATCTCTCAGGACTGATTCACAAATTAAAAGGGGAATGGAGCAGATTTTAAGCGACGATTCCATTTCAGACACATTAAATCGTCTCATTAAGCTTGAATTCCAATATTGGCTTCCGGCATATCACTTGATTAAGGAAGATAAGATCGCCATGTCGCAAGGGTTGGAACAAAGGTATCCATTTTTGGATCACCATTTGGTGGAATTTATGGCATCGCTGCCTGGAAGTTATAAGATGAGACGGAGAGTTCGAAAATATATTCTGCGAAAGGCCACGGAAGATCTTCTTCCAACAGAAATCATTCAACGTCCAAAGGGGCCGATTTTGGTACCCATTCGGCAGTGTTTCCCCAAGAGTTTCGATGCGATGGTGAATACGTGGCTGACCAAAGATCGTCTTCAAAAAAGAGGGTTATTTAATTTTGAATATCTGGAAAAACTAAAACAAGAGAGAGAAAAAAATCCATTTTTGGTGGACCGTCAAATATTTGCGTTATTGGTGCTGGAGATTTGGTGTGACATCTTTTTGGATAGACGGGGGCAAGTATGAATTCAAATTTTTTATGGAGAGATAAAAAAGTACTGGTTTTGGGAGGTACCGGATTCTTGGGAATGCATCTTGTAAAATGGTTGGTGGATCAAAAGGCACGGGTAACTGTTTCTGACTTTAGAAAACCCTCTAAGCTGGCTTTGGTCTCACCTGGCGAGATTGACTTTAGACTGGCAGATGTCAGAAATTTATATGATTTAAGTCCCATAACCAAAAATCAAGATGTCGTTTTTCATTTGGCCGCCATTCCTTCCATTGCACGGGCAACTGAAGAAACTTACGAATCCATCAATGTACAGGGTACTCACAATGTTCTTAGAGCATGTCAGGACCAGCAGGTGTTAAAAATTGTATATGTATCGAGCAGTACCGTCTATGGAATCCCCAAACAATTTCCATGTCGGGAAACTGATCCAGTGTTTCCCCTTGGGAAATATGGGAGAAGTAAGGTAAAAGCGGAAGAGGTGTGCCATTCTTTTGCTAAATCCGGATTAGATGTCTCGATTATTCGTCCGAGAGTTATTATGGGTCCGGGGCGAATGGGGATTTTTTCAATTCTCTTTCAACGAATACAAAATCATAAGTCTGTTTTTTTAATTGGATCGGGAAATAATGTTTTTCAGTTCACAGATGTGTCGGACATGGTTCAATCATGTCGACTGGCGGCAGAAAGACCGGGAAGTGATTTGTTTAACATC
>CAZDSE010000044.1:7034-10444 GCA_964507905.1 uncultured bacterium
GGATCAGATGATTCAAATACTGTCTATGAAGTCATGAGTCAATTGATTCATCATGCGAAATCAAAGTCTAAAATTATTGCACTTCCTCCAGGTCCGATTCGATGGTCCTTACGGTGTTTGGAAAAGATGTCTATTGCTCCTCTCATGAGCGAGCAATATAGCATCGCCGATAAAGATTTTAAGCTGGATACAAATAAAGCCAAGCGACTGCTGGGGTGGACGCCGAAAGCCACAAATGCCGAGTGTTTGATTTCAGCCTATAAATGGTACTTGGAAAATGCTTCAAAAATGACAAAACAATACAGAACCTTTTTTTCAGTCCTAGGTAAGTTTAAACGATCTCATCAAAGTGGATTTCAAGAATGAAATATTGTGTATCTATTATTGTTCCGACGTTTAACTCTGCAGCCGTATTGGAAGAATGTCTTCAGTCTATTTCTTTGCAAGATTATCCAAAAGATCACATAGAAATTATCATTGCCGATGCTGGATCGACTGATGAGACTATAGCTATAGCCAAAAAATACACCTCTCAGATTTATGAAAATCCTTTAAAAACTGGAGAAGCGGGAAAGGCGGTTGGCATTCAACATGCCAGCCATGAAATTTTGGCATTCATTGATTCGGATAACATTTTACCTCATCCCCAATGGCTAACCCGCATGACAGAGCCATTTGAAGATCCGGAGATTTTGGCGTCTGAGCCTCTCTATTATACATGGAGAAAGGAAGATCATGTCATTACGCGCTATTGTGCATTGATGGGGATGAATGATCCGCTGTGTTATTTCTTGGGAAATTATGATCGCATGAATATGATTTCAAAAACATGGACTCGAATGCCTGTGAAGGAAACTCACAGGTCACAGTATATCAAAGTAGAGTTTTTGAGTGGTCTAACCCCCACCATTGGGGCCAATGGGTTTCTGATTCGAAAGTCCAACCTTCAAAATATTGCGATGGAAAACTATTTTATGGATGTGGATATAATTCCGATGCTTATAAAAGTGAAAGGACTTTCGAATGTAAAAATAGCCAAAGTACGGGAAGGCATTGTTCATCTTTTTTGTCAGAGTGTCGCTTTATTTATTAAGAAACAAAGAAGGCGCATACAAGATTATCTCTTTTTTTCAAATCAGAAAAAAAGGGAATACCATTGGAATGCTATCTCCAAATGGAGGCTGATCTATTTTGTGGGAATGACCGTATCTGTGCTTCCGCTTTTTTATCACGTTTTCATTGGATTTCGTAGAAAACCAGATTGGGCTTGGTTTTTCCATCCTGTGGCTTGTTGGATCACACTCATAGTTTACTCGACTGCAGTCGGAAGATCCTTCTTTAAGCCAACTTTTTTATACTCTCGAATGAACTGGGGATATGATAAATGATGAAATCTAATCTGAACAACAGAGGATTTTCGCGGGTCCTATTGCTGATCATCTCTTTTTGTCTTTGTCTCATGGTTCTTGAGATTTTCCTTCGATTCTATCTTCCTTCAAATTTATTTAGTCCTTTTTTCCCGATGTACAAGAATATGACAATCGATCTGCACCCCAACTTAAGAGGTGTTTCACCTCATGGTGTTAATTCGACCAATTCATGGGGAATGAGAGGCTCTGAGCCCCCGAAGGAATGGGAAAAAAGTTTGACGTTCATGGCAGTGGGGGGCAGTACGACCCAATGTCATTATTTGGATGATCATAAGACCTGGACCTATATCTTGGAACAGAAGTTAAAACAGAAATATAAAGAGGTTTGGATTGGAAATGCGGGCATGGATGGACGAACAACCCGATCTCATTTATTATTTATGAAAGAGGTGATGCCAAAAATTCCAAAACCTGATTTCATTTTATTTTTCTTTGGGATTAATGACTTAACTTTAAATATTGTTAAAGATTATCAAAAAAATGGGAGTCCATTTGATAATATTATAAATTACAAAATTCTTTCTGCTTCTCGATTGGGACAGTTGCTGTATACATGGCTTTTGGTGCTTACAAAACAAGCCGTTATCGTGGGGCGAAGTGGACATGGTAATTTTGTTCCTCATCCGATCATTCAGGAAGAGAATGTTTCAGAGAATTTAACTTCCATGCTGCCTTTTCTGCCAGAATACCGGCAGAATATTGTGGACTTAATTCGGTTGAGTCGAGAGATGAATATTAAACCTATCTTTATAACAAAGCCCATGCTTTTTTCCGATACAGCGTACTGGAAAAAAATTGAAGGAAGCTTTTATTGGATTCAAAAAACAAAAGTAACATTATCTGCTGCGACTTATTGGAGGCTCATGGATATTTATAATCAAACGATGCTACAGGTATGTAAAGAAGAAGGAGTAACCTGTTTTGATATTGCCTCAATCATTCCACATGAAGAAACATATTTCTATGATTCTGTTCATTTCACAGAAGCGGGAGCAAGGCTTGTCGGAGAAACCATCTCTCGGCTTTTTCTTAAAATGGAATCAGGTAAATTACCCCACTGACCCATGCTGTGTTCATAGCGGATGGCTTTGGAGGCTTGGGGATAGGGGATGTTGAGAGTTTCACGCACTGCCTTTTCCGAATCATTTCTTCCTTTTACCAATTCTTCAGGGGATAAATAATCGGTAAATACAAATGCATGATATCCTCCATCTGGATCTCCTTTGTAATACTTGGCAGTGGTGGAATAGTCGACTTCTGTGCTGTATAATTTGTCTCCTCTAAATTCATAGAGCCAGAGATTCTTTTTCTCATCCAAAAGAATGGCATCATCATAATATGGAGTTCCTGGATATGTCGTAATCACAGTCAAATCAAAATCATCGGGCTTTGCTTCCAAGAGCCAATCCACGGTTTCCTGTATGGTTTCCTTGGATTCTCCCGGATGTCCCAGCGACATCAATGCTTTTACTTTGAGTCCATGCCGTTTGGCAATTTCAATACAGCGCGTGTTTTCACTTCGGGTGGCTTTTTTATTGATATTCCGTAATATTTTTTCAGACCCAGATTCAAATCCAACGAGGATCCATTTAAATCCGGCACGAACCATGGCCTCTGCTTGTTCATCTGTGAAGAGTTGGGCTTTGATAAATCCACGAAGCCTAAATTCTGTGTTCTCTTGTTTTTGAAATTTTGAAATTTTATTCATGAGTTCGACCATTTTGGGATTTACATTGAGCTCATCGTCATAGAGCATAAATCCTCGAATTTGATACGTGTGATATAAATGGGCGATTTCTGAAATGACGTGGTCTGATGATCGTGTGCGAGTTCTTCTTAAGAATGGGGAATAGCGGCCTCCGCAAAATCCACATTCAAACGGACATCCCAGCTGAGCGATCAGGCTCAGCGCCCGAACGCCATCAATGGTGTATCGATAGGAATGGACATCAACAAGATGCCTGGCGGGGAAAGGGAGTT
>CAZDSE010000045.1:0-8516 GCA_964507905.1 uncultured bacterium
CAGCCGCCATGCATCATTTGGGTCATGCTCCCATTCGTACATTTTCCATTGGATTTGGGTTGCCCAATATAGATGAGTTGTCAGAAGCAAAAGAAGTGTCTTCCTATTTTGGGACCGAGCATATGGAATTTATTTTGAAGCCTAAAGATCTGGAAGTTCTTCCGCAGATTCTACGCACATTAGACGAACCCAATGCCGATAGCATTATGATTCCATTATATTGGTTGTTTAAGCACGCCAGCGAATCGGTCAAGGTGGCATTGAGTGGAGAAGGGGGGGATGAAATATTTGGGGGATATTTTTACCAGAAGAAATTGTTAAAATTGATGAACTTGGATGCAGTATTGCCACCAATGGTATTTGATGTGGCTGCTCGTGTGGTGGGCCATGTTCCAATTCCATTGCTGGATCTCTTTTTCGAATATTCTGAATCGATGGGAGCAGCTGGAAAAAACCGATTGGTCAATCTTCTAAAACAACATCATTCTTCCCATGGGGCTTATCGCACTATTCATCAACTGTTTACAAACGAAGATTTAAAAGGGCTATTTCGAAATGACTTTTTGGAATCGCTAAAAGATTTTTCCAATACCCATGATCCGATAGAAGCTGATTTGTTTCGTCTGGCTGAAAATTCAGCCAGACCACTTGAAGACAGACTTATTTTAAGAGAAATGCGCTATTGGTTGCCGGATTATATTTTGATCCGACAAGATAAGTTATCTATGGCCCATTCCTTGGAAACCCGTGTACCGTATTTAGACCATCGTCTATTGGAGTTTTTGTTGGCCATGCCGACAGTTATTAAAAGGAAAAATATGCACCATAAGTATTTACTCAGAAATACTGTGAACTCTTTATTCCCTCAGCATGGTCTACTGAATCAAAAAAAGAAAAAGGCTTTTTTCCTCCCGTTTTCAGGCGAATTTAAAAAACCGTTTGATGGATGGATCAGAGATTATTTGGATTCAGACCGAATCAAAAAAGAAGGAATTTTTAATCCGTTCTTTATTGATTCTCTCAAAAATAATGTCCATCAATCGCCGCTCTTGGTTCAAAAGCAGCTTATGGCTCTAATTGTGTGGGAAATGTGGAGAGAAGACTGACCTAATTGATCGGATGTTTGAGCTCATCCAAAATATTGGTGACACGCTTTTGAAACGAGAGATCCGCACTTTGCAATAAGGCAAGCGGAGTTTGATTTAAAACAGAATTCACATTTCGTCCAGAATGCGCAATCAGTGCTGGCATGAGTTGCTCAGTTCCTTGCAGATATTCAAACGGAGAATGATATTCCAAATATCCATTGTCATCGGTATTAAGAGGGATGGGTTCTGCACTCGCAATATATTGGTGGAGGTGCTCGGAATCCATTAATAGACAATCCAAGAGCTGCTGTGGGGTGTGAATGTCGATGGAAGAAAACTCTTCTTTTGTCAGACTTGATGCGAAATGTTTCAAAAATTGCTCATAAGAGATTGACGAATGATCCAACCGTCCAATCAGGACAGCATGTCCCCTCACATACCAAAAGGAGCTATTTGGAAAAACAGATATAAATGTCTTTAATGCAACATCTAAGCTTTTCTTTGAGATATGGTATAGCGGCATCCATTGGGCGACGATGCCACCCGGTCGAAGGTGATCTTTGATTCCTTTATAGTATTCTTGTGTGTAGAGAAAACCCACACGAGTGATTCTGGGATGAATGGGATCCGCAGTAATAATATCGAACTGTTCTTTGGAATGTGTCAAAAAACTTCGCCCATCATCGATTCGAAGATCAATTTTTGGATTTTTGATTATTTCACCAAGTGGTTTTGGAAGATATGAATGCATCTTTACAATTTCGGGATTGAGTTCAATGACTTTTATTTTTTCCATTTCTGGATGTTTTATTAAAGAAGATAGAGTGATTCCCAGTCCAAGTCCAATGACCGCAATATCTTTTGGGGCATCATGAAGCAAAAGAGGCAACTGCGCTTTTAGGATAAAATGACGTCGTTGGGTAAGTGTCGTATCGGCTTCAATATTGCCATCCATTTGCATAATGAGATGGCCATTTTCATTTTGAATAACGTCTACCGAAGAAATAACGCCGTCATTATGATAAATAATTTGTGAAGAGTGATGCCCGCGTTGGGTATTATAATTCAATGTTGGGCGGTAAGGTAAGAACAATAGAATGATCATGCCCACCAAGGTCAGTGTGGGGAAAGAGAGATCAAGTTTATTTTTGGACGGGAATAAGGCACATAAGCTGGCCACAATAAACATAATAGAAATGGCAATGATACTTCCAGAAATTCCAAATGTGGGGAGCAAGACAAATCCAGATATCAGTGCTCCGATAACCGCTCCAATAGTATTGGCCGCATATACATAACCTGTCGATTGGGCCCGTCTTGAGATATCTGAATGATAAAGCTTTATGGTCAATGGGAAAATCATTCCCAAAAGTATGGTTGGGCCAATGATGAGTACGCCAGAAACAAAAAATTGTGCCAATATGCTGCAAATTCCAAATGCCCCATGGGTTAGAAAATTTAATCTCCAAATTAAATTCCCAAATAACGATGGAACCACATAGGCGGCCAGTCCTAAAAATATCGTAGACATAGCCAATAACGATTCGGCGCGATATAAATGTCCCAGTAGGATGTCTCGATCATTGGATTTAATCCAACTTTTTGCTCGCGCACTTCCATACGCCATTCCAGCCAAAAAACAGGCCAGCATAATGGTATAAGCGTAGACAGTAGCACTAAAAGATTGGATTAGTACTCTCATCCACACAACTTCAAGGGCAATGGATGCACATCCTGTTAAAGTGGCAATTCCCAGTATAAAAGACAGCTTGGGTTTTTCATTGGGATAGGCTTGAACAGGAGGTAATGAGTTATTTTTATTTTGGATGGCAAAGACGATGACCATGATCCCAATAGTTACGTTCGTCACAAGACCAACGACCAAAGAATTTGAAATTCCAAATAGAGGCAATAATAATAATCCAGATAAAAGTGTGCCCAGTAATGCTCCGAATGTATTTGTTGAATAGAAAATACGAATGGAATTATCCAATTTTTCTCTTTCTTGACCAAACTGTCGGATTAAAAGGGGAAACGTACCACCCATGCATAGAGTGGGAGGGAGAATTGAAAGAGCAGAAATGAGAAGGCGAAGCGCATTATATGCCATTGGAGAACTCGCGGAGTGAACCTGGTAAATATGATTATAAAAACCTTCAGTATACTTCAAAAGATCGGGAATGAAATAAGAATAGATCCCGATTATTACTTCCAAGATACCGTAAAACAGTAAAGGATTCTTGAACCGGTCCCCCCACTTTCCCAAAGTATAACTTCCGAGGGAAAGTCCCCCCATAAACACACAAAGAACAATAGATGCAGCGTAAATATCACTGCCCAGAAACAAGGATAGAATTCTCATCCAAACCACTTGATACACGAGGGCAATTGCGCCAGATAGGAAGAAAACACCACTCATGAAATAGAACATGCTTAGTCTCTTGATTTATTTTATAAATTTACAATATAGTAACGTTCCAAAATAAGCATCCAAAAGTTTATGGAAGAATGTTGGGATTAAATGACCAAAGGGTATAAAACGTTTCGGAAAAAAATGAATCTCGTGCGAGAGGATCTGAAAATTGCTGAGCATTTTAAGTCCCTCCATTTTTGTATATCCTTTTCCAACAGGATTTAAGTCCCCATCGTAGGTTCGGATAAATTCATCGGGAGATGATTGATGGGTCATTGATTTTCGTCCAGGAGGGATGACCCTTAGAAATTTCATAATGGCAATCATCAGTGGAAAAACTTTCTTCTTAAGAAGAAAGTTTTTATAATATAAACTGATGACAGCTGTCTTTCCATTTTTAAGAACTTTCCCCAATTCAGTGATGGCTTTATTTGTGTCTGGGGTATGATGTAAAACGCCTGAGGACGAAATGAAGTCAAAGGAGTTGGATTTAAAAGGCAAATTTTCAGCGTCTCCCACGACCACAGCTCCCTTTAGTCCATAAAGTTTTAAAGAATGGTGGGTGACTCGGACCGACTGTTTGCTAAGATCCACTCCAATAATTCTGGCTCCCCCTCGTGCATAACTTCGGACCAAATAACCGGGGCCGCATCCGATATCCAGCACTCTTTCATTGCGATGACGATCAAATTCCCACAGATGATTTGAAAAGCGTTCGACATCGGCGAGTTTTATGGTATCTATCTTTTCATAAATTTCTTTGGTGGGCAGAGATCTTAAGGAATTTAACTCAAAGGAATAGAGTGGATTTTCATTCCAAAACCGTTTGACTTCAGATTTTAAAGTATTATTCACCTCGATAGGCAAAATCAAAAACATTAACCCCTGCCATTGTCAAGCGACGAAGGTCTTCGATATTTCGAATTCGTTTCGTCCACTTCCAAATGTAGCTCGGCTTACAATAAAAGCGGCGATAGGCTCTTTTGATATATTGAGAAAGCTCATCGGCTGGAACACTGCAAAAATGATGACTAAAACTGGCATTGGTATGGATGCTTTGTGCGTTGATCTGGCTTCCATCTCCATAGCTGGGGTCTGCTTGAATGACTTCATCATAGAGAGATGTTCCCGGGTACGGAGTGGTAATCCCATAGGTGATCGTGGTCGGTTGAATGTTCTCAATAAACCGAAATGTTTTTTCAATGGTTTGCTTCGTTTCACCGGGCATCCCCAGCATCATGTGGGCATGTGTGTCCAAGTCCACTTCATGGGTCCATGCAAAGGTTTGTCTCACTTCTTCGATATCAACCCCTTTTTTCACATTATCCAAAATTTCTTGATTCCCGGTTTCTACCCCAATTCGAATCATATGACAGCCCGCGTCTTTCATGAGCTTTAACATGTCTCGATCGACCGTTCCAATTTTGACACTACAGATCCAACTGACATCAAGTTTCTCATTAATAATGCCCTCACATATTTTTTTGACTCGTCTGGGAAGTACAGTAAAAAGCTCATCTCTGTAAAAAATTTCTTTGTATCCAAGATCTGTCAGATAGCGGATCTCTTCCAAAACATTTTCTGCCGATCGGGCTCGATACTTTGGACCATAAAAAGAGGGGGCCGTACAATACGTACATAAAGAGGGGCACCCTCGTGAAGATAGTGCCGTTGTGGCCGGAATTCGTTTTATAATGGGATTATAATACTCAATATCTTTGGGCAGCATCGATCGATCTGGGATGGGGAGTTCATCTAGATTTTTAATGAATGGATAATAGTCATTCACAATCTTTTCATTTCCATCGCGATACCCAATGCCCAATACTTTTTTCCAACTGTCGCCACCTTTGGAGATCTCGCGAAACAAGTCACGAATGACAAACTCAGCTTCTCTTCGAACGATGATATCGACTCCCTTTCGATCCAACGCTTCATTGGGTTTAAATGTGGAATGCGCTCCAAAAACAACAGTGATCAAAGATGGATTTTTCTTTTTTAAATCAAGGCACGTTTGAGCATCTTCCTCGTAACTCATGGTGGCAGAGATTAAAAAGACCGCATCATATTGCGTGATTCTTTGCTCCAGATCCGAAAAGGTCATTTGATTGGCTGGGGCATCGATGACGTCGACCTCATGCCCTTCATTTTTAAGAATAGTGCCACAATACAGAAGTGGAAGAGGGGGAAATTGAACGCCTGCAATTCTTTTCCCTTTACACCAGCAGCCCCAAAGTAAGTCTCGGGCAATGTTTTTGCTATACCGACTTGGGGGATTTAAAGCCAAAATTTTCATAAAATGTTCATTTTAAAAATACTATTACAATGTCCACAATGTAAAGGCTAATTTTAAGCTACTTCTATCTGTATATCGCCTGAAAAAAGAACTTTCTTTTTAATAGTAACCTTTTTTCGTGAATTTAAAGTTCGGATTATTTTTTCATTTTCTGAATCTGAGAATGCCCAGGTCTGAGGTTTGAGTTTTTCAAGATGTGACGTCGGCGAAAATGGAATCAGAGCTGAATAAGCAGGCTTAAAACCTGAAATATTTTGATTGGCATCATTCCAAATCGTTTCTTCAACTTCCATATATTCAGCATTAAAATAATAATTATGTGTAAAAACAAATCTTGCAGATTGTGGTTTTAAAATAAATCTTTCTTTGACCCATCTGTTAAACAAGGCGCTGATCCACGGCGACTTTAAAATCCACTTCTGGAATAATTTAAATAATATGGGGCTTTTGGCCATGGGATTTATGGATTTAATAGCAGTGAATGCACCGGAGAGGTGCAACCCGTGTTGATGATGGCTGGGGTCGTAAACATATTTTTTAATTAAAGGAGCTTGGTTGGAATATGTTCCCCCGGGAGTTTGAATGATATAGCCTAGGAAACAATGATTCAGGGCATTGTTGCTATACACATGTATCATTCCACATTTGTTAAATTCAACTATTGCTGTATAGGTCGGAGCAACATAGATTAAGAGTCTTGCATTCGGGAAATGGATCGTTTGTCGGGCGTGAGATTGGGATTCTAACGGTGCAGGATTTTTTTGATAAGTGAGTTCTGCATCAATGAAGTTCGGCATAAAAAAATATGAAAAATAGCGATCATCGACCGACAGTGGATTGAGAATTGTTGCTTGTCTAAGTCCCTCATAAAAGAACTGTAAACAGAGAGCGGCTTCTGGCAATTGTTCTTTCATGAGTTCCAAACCATGAGGAAAGACATAGGCTGTATTTCGACGGCCTATTTCCCCTCCAAATGTGCCATCCGGATTGAAAAAATGTTTTAGAAAATGAAATCCCTTCTCAAGACTCGTAAAAACCGATGGGTCTTTTTCTTTATGATAATCTTTGGCCAGGGCATCTAACGTCAAAGATAGATATCCCAAATCTGCTCCTCCATATTCTGGAAACCACCCTTCATCATTTTGTATGCAGAGTATCTCTTCTTTTCTCTTTTGATAGGCAGATTCAAAAAAAGAATCATTTGTCAGCAGAGCTGTATTGTGTAAGGCCAGCATAGACATGGCCATTTGATTTGTGACGACTGTGTTTTTATGGTGACTCAACCAGCAGGCAGATTTTTTTACTTGAAGCATTACCGACTCAAAAACTGTTGGATCCATGTCATTTTTTAAAATAAGCAGGGCTTCTGAAATGGCATAAGTCGTGAAAGCCGTCACACAAAAGCTTCGTTCATTTTCATACCATTCATCAAAGCTTCCATCTGGGTGTTGGTATTTGGACCAAAACCGAATCGATGCTGTGGTGAGGGATAAGAGCCGTTCTCTATCTTGATCTTTGGCAATTTTCCATAACAACGCCACTACCAGTGTCAGTTGTTGGTAAGAAATGGCAGGTTTGCTTTGCACCATTGTGTATTTCCAAAACGTTCTATCAAAACACCCATAAGTGGGGGAGTCTGGATTTTGGTCCAGTAAATTTAAAACTCTTTTGATTCCATAAGGGATAATTTCCGAATAGGGTGTCATGATTTTTTCCATATAAAGCCCAAAACCACAAAAAGCCAAACGAAAAAAGAAATGGCTGCCCAAGTGCGGTGAAAACCATTCTTGTATGTGATTTGATAGGGTTCATCTTTATCATCTAAAATAAAACCGTTCATAAACAAATGAGAAACCAACGGGGATGTTTTAGACTTTGAGGTTTCTAAGATCCATCCTGGAAAATGTGTTTCTGTATGTGTAATCCATAACTTCTCTATGGATTTTCTTTGGGATTTTCTTTGGGAGTCTCTTTGGGTGGGGAATGATGGCATAGAGTTTTCAAGGGCCACCCATGAAAAGTCTGCATTGGAAATGGAAATATTAACCATTTTCTTCTCTAAGTTGATTGCTGCAGAATATAAATGATTTCTCCTTGCTGAGAGACGGACAGATTTCCCATTTATGGTGAGTCTGGGAGTTTTTATTTCTGAATAAATCCATAGGGTATGGGATCCCTCTATGTGATTTTTAAAGGACAGAAATTTTCCGGATGAGCTGTTTAAAAATAGTGAATTTTGAAACATGGTTACCATTTTTATTTTCTTCATCGTCTGGTAACTCTTTTGAATGTTATTGTTCCATGTATCTGCAGGACTGAGAAGAATAGAATCCAAATATAGGGCTTCTTTGGCTGCTGTTTGAATTCCAAGATGATGAATGATTCCGGTATCGTAAAATTTCTGGATCTTATGCCATTCATATCCAGCGTGTTTGATGGATACGGGAGGGAGTTCTTGGCCGTCCCAGAATAATTTCCACTGATCGGGTTTGTTAGACTTTAGGCGAATCCAAACGTCATTTGATGGGCCAGTCGCAAAGACTATCGGAATATCGAGAGTCGCCTGTCGGCTGACATTGGTAATGGAAAATTTTGAAAAAATGTGATCACCCGAGTCGGAATTGGAAAGCCATGAATGATCTAAAATGGGAAGTTGGGGATTTAGTTCAGGAATATTAGAATTCTTAAAGGCAATTGCCCAAGAAGAATTTTTAAGCTG